>JAASSU010000076.1 GCA_021767705.1 Bacteroidota bacterium
TACAAATCCGTATCAATTCTTTCAAGCTGAGGCTGTACACTGTTATCGCCCCAATCCCCAATCACATACTGCCAGTCGGCCTCGCTTGTGTTCACACCTGTGTGTGCGTAAAGCTCCCCGGTATATCCTTCAACACCTGTTTCGGTGGCATCAAAATAAACGGTAAGCGGCTCGCCGGCCGTTGGCAGCTCAGGCTCTGTCCATATAGTCTGTGAGTGAACAGAATAGCTGGAAATCATAACCGCTATTCCAAAAATAAATGTTTGTACAACCCTCTTCATATTCATCATAATAAATTAATGTTACGTTAAAAAAACCCGGCACGCAATGGCCGGGTTCATTCAAAATCGTTATTTAACAAATTCTATCGCTTCATAAACTTCTGAGTTGTAACAATACTTCTGTCGTTATAGAAGTTCACGAAGTAAATTCCTGTGTGAAGGTCACCCGTGCTGATCTGAACGTTTGCAGTGTTTACGTTTTCAATAACGCGTACACGCTGTCCTACAGTATTGAATACTTCCACTTTAGTGATATTTTCAAGGCCTTCAATATTCAGCACATAAGAGGCCGGATTCGGGTACATTTTGAATTCAGAAGACAAGCCTTCACCGATACTGCTGGTCTCCATACTAACCATCACATCAACATTGGCATAGTCTAATTGAACACCACTTTGATAATCGGCATAATCGGCGTGCGAAACGGTGTAAACAACCGAATCGGTAGGGAATCCATAGAGCGCAGCCATTCCTTCGGCATCTGTGGTTTCCGACATTTCCCCTGAAGTAACGGTAGCATCAGCAAGTGGTGTGGTGCCGTCGGTAGTAACATAGAAGGTGACCTTAAACATACCCCACATTTCGGTAAGGGATTTATCTTCGGTCATCACATCAACTATCCGGTTGCTACCACCAGCCCATTCGCCGTAGTCCCAACTAGATCCTTCTCCATCAGGAACATAGAAATATTTATACTGGTAAGAAGAGTCTTGTGGAAGATAAGTAGACCATGTGTAGGTAAGGTCGCCGTCTTCGTCCATCATGTGGGCATACATGTTTGTTCCCGGTTCAGACCAGTCAGCACCCAGCACTTCTCCTGAGATGTATACCATATCTGCGGCCGGGTCAAAATCGGAAGTATCAGCAAATGTAGCCATATCTACGTTGAAGGTTACCAGTTTGCTGTAAAGACCCCATTCATCATACAAGGCCTGGCTGTCGACACCTGTAGCAAATACCCGGTTGTCGCCACCAGCCCATTCGCCGTAGTCCCAGCTTGAGCCTTCGCCCGAAGGCACGTAAAAATACTTGTATTGGAACATACTGTCTGCGGCTAAGGTAGTAGTCCATGAGTAGGTGAGGTCCCCATCATCATCCGTCATCATTGCTGTGGGATAGGTTCCCGGCTCTTGCCAGTCTTCTGCAAGCACTTCGCCCGAAATATAGACAGTGTCTACTGCCGGATCAAAGTCTGAGGTGTCGGCGAAAGTAGCCATATCAACATTAAAGGTAACTTCAACCTCCTGAGCATTCACCGTTGTCATGCCCACCATAAGGAAGGTCATCATTAAAAATGTACATAATTTTTTCATAATAGTAGATTTTTTCATAAGCGTTAATACAATTTAATTTAATTGGTGTAAATATCGCATTTCTGTTTGGAAAATGCAAGGCTTTTATAGATAATTAACGAATCGGGCTAAAGCCTATCCATTTGATACTGGGCACATAAAAAAAGGCGCAAACGTTTGCACCCTTTATATCTTCAAACAGCGATATGAAAGATAACTATACAAAACAGCTCATTAAATCCGTCTTGAAGAGTCGCGGACAATCATATCTGTTCTGATAATGCGGGTCTGAGGTGTATGATCTTCCTCAAGTTCGTTATCCTTCAGTCGTTTTAACAGAAGTTTAATTGCCTCGCGCCCCACTTCGGTACCGTGCTGGTCAACACTCGACAAGGTAGGATCAGTAAACGTGCTGCTGACGCTGTTGGTAAATCCCATCACAGCAATATCTTCAGGAATTTTTTTCCCTGCCTGCTTGATTCCTTTCATCGCGCCAATAGCGGTAAAGTCGTTAACGGTAAAGACGCCATCTATATCCGGGTGTTTTTTTATGATATCGGCCGTCATGGCAAGCGCATCCTCGTAATTGTCGCACTTCACAATCAGGTCTTCATCCAGTGGGATATTGTTTTCATCGAGTGCGTCTTTATAGCCGTTGATCCTGTTGCGGCCAATCAGCAGTTGATCCGAGCCGCTCATGTGAAGGATGCGCTTACACCCCTGATCGATAAGGTGCTGCACCGCTTCAAATGCCCCTCCGTAATCATCAACAATCACACGGTCGGTTTTTAACCCTTCGCAGATGCGATCGAAAAAGACAATGGGCACATTGTGCTTGAGAAGGTTGCGGAAGTGCTCATAGTCCTTGGTTTCTTTTGCCAATGATACCAGCAGGCCATCGACCCTGCTCGAATATAAGCCTTGGGTGTTCAACACCTCGCGGGTGTAAGATTCGTTCGATTGAAAAATCATTACGTTGTACCCTTCTTCAATTGCAATTTCTTCAATGCCACTAATGACTGATGAGAAAAAATGGTGTACAATCTCAGGGATAATTAATCCGATGACTTTCGATTTCTTGCTCCTCAGGCTGAGGGCAATCTCGTTAGGCTTATAGCCCAGCAGATTGGCCAGTTCAGTGACGACTTTCTTGGTTTTAGGACTGATTTCAGGATGATCCTTTAGAGCCCTCGACACCGTTGACGGGGAAACACCCAGCTTTTTAGCGATGTCTTTGATAGTTACATGCGTACCGCTCATGATTTTTGATGCGAATTGATTTAGTTCAAAAGTACAAAAAAAAGAAATGCATAGGTTTCGGCTTTAAAACATTGGCTTTTTAAGTGCCGCTCGCCCAAAAATCAGTGTTTCACGCAAAAAGATTTATTGCTATCACCTATTTACCCTTTTCGGGAATAAAGGTTGTTATTCCTTCCCCAGCAAAAAGAGCAAAGGCTCATGCAAGCGCTTATTCCAACTGGCTTCATCGTGCTTGTGCCCGGCAAACTTACGTGTGGTCCAATTTTTTCCCTCTTCGAAGCCATTCCTGCGCATCACGCTATCGGCTCTTTTCTGGAGCGGCTCATAAAATGCATCCAGCGTTTCTGTTCCGAAATCAAAATAGACTCGTTGTTTATTGGCCGGTTCCATGTTTTTATCAAGATAGTTGAAAAAAGCCTGAGGAATTTCATCCGGCCCCTCGGGAACAGCTCCGGGCCAGTGTGTTGAAACGCACCCTGCAGCACCAAAAACATCCGGATATTCGCAGGCGGCATACCACGATATCAACCCTCCCATACTCGAACCCATGATAAAGGTGTTTTCCTTTCCGGGAAGGGTATTGTATTTTTTGTCAACAAAAGGTTTTAATTCCTTTGTCAGGAATTTAAGATAGGCATCCGACACCGGGGCTCCATTCTGCTCCGACCTTAACCTGGCTTTCAGCGAGTAGCTCAGAGACCCGAAAGGCTTTTGCGGCATATATTCTCTCCAGCGATTGGGCGTGTTCCAGACGCCTACCACGATGGTGGGCTCAATCTTGTTGAGACGTTGTAAAACCGTCATCACCTCATCCACACCCCAGGTCATTCCGCCGTAACCAAACTTCGTATCAAAGAGGTTTTGGCCGTCATGCATGTAAAGCACAGCATACCCTTCCTTCCGGGCTGAATCATAGCCTTCAGGCAACCACACATCCACATTACGACTGTCAAGATATTCGGAATGCATCATCGGGTATCGCTCCACCGCACCGGCAAAAACGTCCACTTCCTGGCTTTTAAGGTTCATTGATGTCAAAATGATAATTACAAAAAGAAAAATATACTTCATAAGTCTTAACTTGTAGATAATTAATGATTCTTTTCATTTCCTGACATACATCAAAACTAATAAAAGCTAAGCAGGAAAATACCGGCCAATACAGCAATAATTACCAAATAAACCTTCGGGTTTGCCATGTTAAGCGTTGTTCCCATATATTTATTGATTTTAGGAACAAACATCCGGTGGTCTTGCGGATTATAATAAAACGGGCCTCTCCAGTTGGTAGGGTCGTTTTTCATGCGCTCAAGCATTTCAGTACTCAGTCTGTTTTTCATAGCTTTTTGGATTTTACTATACCAAAGATACGAAATCTACTCCCGCATCATACCTATATAAAATAAAACTAAGTTTTCCCTACTTCAAATCCAGGACCAGCACTCCTCTGGCAGGTACTTCCAGATTACTGAGTTGATATTCTTTTCCGCTTATCGCATCAATTCCTTTGGTGAAGCCATTGGTCCGCTCCTTAAATCTATCCATATCCGGACTGTAGGCTTCTTTATTCTTATTGAATATCACTATCACTGCTTTTTCATCAGTGTGCCTGAAATAGCTGTACACACCATCCTGCGGCCCAAACTGTGTAAGGTTTCCCTGATGGATGACCTTGTTCTCTTTTCGCCAGTTCAGGATTTTCCTGGTAAAGGCTTGTGCTTCTTTCTCTTTTTCGCCGAGGTTTTCGCCGGTAAAAGCATTCACCTCATCGCCTTCCCATCCACCCGGAAAATCTTCGCGGATTTGGCCATGGTCGTGATGCTTTTCGTTGCTGAACAGCAGCTCTGTTCCATACTGGATTTGCGGAATGCCGCGCATCGTAGCTATGTACGCCATCCCCATTTTCCAGAGGTCGAAGTCGTGGTTGACCTGGCGGTAAAAGCGATCCATGTCGTGGTTATCCGGAAATATCACTAAATCCATCGGGTGTGGATAGAGGTAATCATTGGCGAGTTGCTCATAGACTTTTATCCATCCCTGGTTCCAGCTCTCTTCTTCCTTCAATGCTTCTATCAGTTTTATCTGGATAGGGAAATCCATCAGGCTGGGCAGGCAGGAAGCAAAGTCGGCGGGCAGTTGGCTGTCGCGTTGCCACTTGGCCAGCACCGCAGCATCCGGACTCCATTCCTCACCCACGATGTTAAAGTTGGGATATTCCTCCATGATGTGGCAGGTCCATTGATTCATAAACTCCTGGCCGGGATAGGGATGGGTATCGTGACGAATACCACCCAGGTCGGCATGCTCCACCCAAAAAACGGAATTGTAAATCAGGTAATCAGCCAAAAGCGGATTGCTTTGGTTCATGTCGGGCATGGCCGAGACAAACCACCCGTTTTCGAACAGTTCCCTATCAGCCTGCGCCACATATGGGTCGTGCAACACTACCCTGCGATGGTTGGTCACCTTGTAGTCATCCTGGTAGTGCACCCAGTCATTTGATGGCGGATCGGCCATCCACCAGTGGTTCGAACCGCAATGATTCATAATCATATCCTGAATCAGTTTAATGCCCCGTTTTTTGGCCTCCTTGCTTAGCTCCAGGTAAAGCTCATTATCACCCAAACGCGGATCCACTTTATAGAAATCGGTAATCGCATAGCCGTGGTAGGATGCTTCGGGCATCGCATTTTCCATCACCGGATTCAGCCACAGCGCCGTAAATCCCATCTCTTCGAGGTAGTCCATATGATCGATGATTCCTTGCAGGTCGCCCCCGTGACGGCCATAATCATCCTCGCGATCGAATTTGTCTTCATAGCCTTCCATGCTGTCGTTGTCCGGATTTCCATTAGCGAAACGATCGGGATAGAGCAGGCACATCACATCCGAACTGTTAAAACCTTCGCGCAAAGCAGAACCTTCGCGACGCTGTTTAAGCTCATAGGTGTATGATGCTTTGACTTTTCCTTTTTTGGTCAGATGGATATCGAATTTTCCGGGCTGGGCTGCTGCTGATACATCAACATAAACAAACAGGTAGTTCGGATTATCCGTCTTTTGCACCCTCTTCAGCCGGACGCCATCATAATCCATTTCCACGTCTAGTTCGGCAATTTGATCGCCATACATCAACATCTGCACTTCACTGTGCTTCATACCGGTCCACCAGAAGGGCGGCTCCACGCGTTCGAGGCTAAATGAGCCTGCTGTAGCCACTTGCATTACAATCAGCAATGCCATGAAAGTTATTAATCTTTTCTTCATTGTTTTATGCTATTTGAGATACACTTTTTCAGTCCTCCAAATTAATAAACTTTCGTCAAATACAGCTGAAGTCCGCAAGCGTTTGCAGAACTCTGAAATCACACATATCATTACCAATAATATCACATTGTAATAGTTTATGGTGGCTATTAAAAGCGTAATACCAAACTCATTTTTAATTTTATCGAGGTGTAAACTTAGGTACTTATTGTAAGCCAATAAAAGACAACTACTTAATTTTTAGAATGCGTAATAGTCCAAAGTCAATAGATTTCTCCCTCGGCCAATTACGCTCAATAATTTCATAATTCCTCTATTTTAGCTCAAAAGCAGGGGTTTCTCATAAAGCAAATAGGGGCCTCGGTACGAAATGACGGGATTTACATGTCAGACGAGGCAAAAGGGATGCGCTGACGCCATTGACTATAAAGTACTATGTCAGCGCATCCCTTTTGCTGTTTCTTCCCATACAAACGTCTTTTCGACTGAAGGCACTTACCCACAGCGTTATGATGTAAAACTAAAGGCTGGTAAAAGTGCCTGAAGGAGAAATCTATAAGTAATCAACTTTACATCTCGATAATTTTATTTAAACAACTTTTTATAATAGATAAATATTTCATATATTTGAAAATGATAAAGATTTGGTAAAAACCTAATCCAGCTCATATTACTGAACTTAATACTATAATGCCATAAACAGAAACCATAATAACTATAATAACACCAATCAACTACTAATCAATAAATCATCTTTATTATGAAAAGCACACTCTTAAGATCAATTGCAGCATTGTTTTTGGCCCTCTTTGTTTTAAATAGTTGTGAAAAGGAGGAATCCCAACAGGAAACACATGGGGACTTAAATGTTATAGTCACTCTGAATGGAAGTGAACTACTTGAAAACGCAGAGGTTTATACAGAACCTGCTACAAAAGAAGGAACGACTGATGAATTTGGAAGCGTTTTATTCAGGAATATTGAAGCCGGAACTTACGAAGTCTTTGCCAGAGTGCCGAATACTGGCATTGGTAGAACACCTGTTAAAATCATAGAAAACGAGTTGAATGAAACTTCTGTAAACGTTAGAAAAGATGTGTATGAAGGGCTTGCTCCAACAATTAACATTATATCACCACAAGAGAATGAATTTACAGGGAATGACACCATCACATTCGAAGCCATTATTCAAGACCATGAAACCCCTCCGGAAGAAATTTCAGTTAAATGGGAAAGCAATTTAGATGGTGTAATAAACAGTGATTCTCCTAATGAAAATGGAGAGGTGTCTTTCTCAACACATTCCCTTTCGCAAGGCGAACATGAAATAACAGTAACAGCAGAAGACACCGATGGCTACATCATATCATCAAAATTACAAGTAAGCACACTTGCAGCAACAGCAGTTACGCTATATGAGCCCTCAGTAGATGATGGCAAAGTTATAATTGAATGGACAGCGTACCCCCACTCTGATTTCTTAAAGTATGAAGTTATTCGCTCTGATGATAATTGTTCTCCATATTACGAGGAAGTTTTAATCTCAATAACTGATAAAAACATCACGCAATACACTGATGAAACACCCCCACTGGATTTTCAAGCCTGTTATCATATAAGAGTGACAAATAAACATGAGCGTTCTGCAACAAGCAGTAACTACGTTGTTGACTTACCCTCTGAAATGGTTTTTAACTTTGTTCCATATGATATGCTTAAACACCCCACAGAACCTTTCGTATATTTACTTGATCAGGGTGGTCAGCGGATACTGCAATTTGACTATCAATCCATGCAAGTTGTTGATGAAGTTACTTTGCCCGGAACCATAGGTTATGGAGATATTGCAGACAACGGATTTGGTGTTGAAGTTTATATCCCATGCAACGACGGTTCAATATATATTTTTGATGCAGAGAATTTAGAGCAAACCGCTACAATTTATACAGGCCTGCAAACAAAAAGTGTGGTGGCCAATAGTCAAGGGCACGTAATAGCTTCTGTAGCCCCTGACCCATGGTTTGATCAACCAGTGCGAACCTACTCAAGAGCATCAGGGATAAATATTGATGGAGGTGGGGATCATGACCGCGACAGGTTACGCAAAATCCCAGGAAAAAATGAATATATATCTATCTCAACAGGCATATCACCCAGAGATATGGAGTTTTTCAGACTCACTGATGAAGGAACGATAGATCTTCATCAAGACGATCAGTATCATAGTGAATATCCATTAAATGCAAACATTTTCAGGGTTTCAGATGATGGCACCTATGTTATTACTTCGAGCTATGGAGCTGTTTACATAGCAAACAGCTCCATGGAGTATCGCGGGGAACTTCAGCGGGGAACTTTACATTTCTCTGATTTTGCTTTCAGTGAAGACGGTTCGACCATCTATGCAGCAACCAGTAATAGAAAATCCATACAAATAGGACATTATCCTTCTTTAATAAGAGATGATGAGATATTAACCAAAGGATATCCGGTAATGATCGTACGAGATGGAAATCAAATCATATCATTAAGTAAACCACGGGAGGATTCCACTGTATCCGGGATTGAGATTATTGATATGTAATGGGGCTGAATCCACAACAGTATGATGCGTTGTTATTAAACTATTCATACGAGAGAAACAAGCTCTCGGCACTACACTACAGCACGGGAGACAACTGTCAGAACAATGGTTTTAGCGACAATGCCTCCTTCGAAAATATTGAGTACTTACGATGCAAACGGAAACCTGGTGAAGGATGACAACAAGCAAATCGAACGCATTAATTACACGCACAATAATTTACCAAATCATATTGTGATGGCGCAGGACAATCAAAACACTATCGATTACCTGTACGATGCCAACGGCACCAAGCTCCAAAAAGTCACTTCGAGCAACAGGGGCACCGGCCTGATTACCGACTACAGCGGACCGTTTGTGTATGAGGATAGCAAGCTGGCCTTTATCCAGACTTCCGAAGGACGGATAGTCCACGACCATGACACGTATGCCTATGAATACTTTTTAAGGGACCATCTCGATAATACCCGCGTGATGTTCAACGAACAGGGCGAGGTGTTGCAGGATAACAGCTACTATCCGTTTGGTGGTATCATGGAAGGGCTCAACTACACTGCCGGGCTTGCTCCTGAAAACAAATACCTCTACAATGGGAAGGAGTTTCAGGATGATTTCGGGTTGGATTGGCCCCGCTTTCAGCGGGATTGCTTGTCGCTAAGGATTGGCTTCACCAAGGCTCGCCAATCCCAAGCGTCAGGGGAACATGATTACGGCGCCCGGTTTTATGATGCGCAGTTGGGGAGGTTTACTACATCTGACCAATTGTCAGAAGTAGATTACAATTGGACTCCTTACAGATATGGATATAATAATCCAATGAAGTATACTGACCCCACAGGGATGTTAGAATCTACTCATACAGATGAAGATGGAAAAGTAATTGCTGTTTATGATGATGGTGATAATGGAGTTTATAAACATGAAGGCAATGGCGATAAAGCGGCGAAGACTGTGGAGAAAAACTATAGTGAAGATAATACAAGTGCTGGTGGAGAAGAGATGGGTGAATCGTTACATTCTTTAAGTTTTGCAGACCAAAGTTTGTACAACGAAACAGGAGAAGTAAAACCTACAGATATTAAGATTGATTTTGGTTCAACAGAGTTGACAGATAAGGTTCAAGGAATAATAGATGCAGACCCATCATTAATAGAATATGCTAGTAAGGCTGGTACAAATGGTGATTGGGATTTGAAAAGTAATACTTCAAATGGCTCCAAATTATATGGCAAATATGCTTCTCCAAGGGATGCAGGAAACTTTACAGCAGGAGCAATAGCACAGGTGTCAGGGGTTGCGCCTATTGCTCAGTTTGGTTTTGGTGCGTATAATATGTCAGGGAATAGCAAATTGTTAACAGGTCTAGTCACAGGTGCTGTTGGAGGATTGACTTTGATTAACCGTGCGGCAGGTTTGGGTGCAGCTCATCTGATAGGAAAATATGGCGAAGACAAACTTAGTCAACGTTCAATTGATATTGGTAAGCAATACATTAAAAACAAATAAAAATTGAGCAAGAAATTAATCATGATATTATTAATTGCCTACATGTTAGCCTGTTGTAATGATACGGGGACTGTGATCACGTATAGTTGTAACAATACTGTGATTAAGAGGGTTGATGAAAGTGGGAGAACTACTTTTTATTACAATAAGATTGATAAAGGTGCACCTAAAATATGGGTGGAATATTCAGGGATAAATGATGGCTTTTCAGGTTACTTGAAATTTGAAGGTAATGGAAAAGTTAGTCTCCTTTCTGGAGATGGTTATTTTCAAACATCTAATATTGATACCTCAAAGTTTACATACAAAAGAATACTTGCACATCAAAGACCTGTTTTAGGAGAGAATGTTTACTTTATTCAATTGGCAACAAGATATGAACAAGAAAAAAACCTTAATACAGGAACAAGGATTAAAGTTTCTTATGATAATCCTAAAGATTAGTTATAATGCCCGGCAAGTCAGGGTTTTTTATATCAATAAGCTTTGTAATTTGTTTTTAGCAAAGAAAACGTTAAACATGACGAAAACATGCGATTTATCCTCAGGAGACACTTTACAAACTTCAAATTATTACAATATTGCAATAGCAGGCTGATTTTTAATCTATAGATGGCAAATCATTAACCCTCATAAGGATTAATCACTTCCAGATCTTCTATTTGAATAAAATCTTTAGTGTTGCGGGTAATGATGGTAAGTTCGTGTACAAGTGCTGTGGCAGTGTAAAAGTCTCAAAACAAGTCAGACATAAAATTACCAGGAAATTAATACCTTTACGATGCAAACGGAAACCTGACAAGGGATGACAACAAGCAAATCGAACGCATTAATTACACGCACGGTAATTTACCAAATCATATTGTGATGGCGCAGGACAATCAAAACACTATCGATTACCTGTACGACGCCGCCGGCACCAAGCTCCGAAAAGTCACTTCGAGCGACCGGGCCGCCGGACTAACCACCGACTACAGCGGACCGTTTGTGTATGAGGACAGCAAGCCGGCCTTTATCCGGACTTCCGAAGGACGGATAGTCCCCGACCATGACACCTATGCCTATGAATATTTCCTGAGGGTTGAAGCGAAGAGGAAATCCCGAAACCTCGGGAATCACCTCGGTAATACCCGCGCAGTCTTCAACGAACAAGGTGAGGTGCTGCAGGATAATAGCTACTACCCTTTTGGCGGAATCATGGAAGGGCTCAACTACACCGCCGGGCTTGACCCTGAAAACAAATACCTCTACAATGGGAAGGAGTATCAGGATGATTTTGGGCTGGATTGGTTTGATTACGGCGCACGGTTTTATGATGCAAGCCTTGCCCGGTTCCACACCTTAGACCCTAAATCAGAAGATTATTATTTTCAGACACCTTATGCTTATGCGGCACTTGACCCCATAAAATATATTGATTATAATGGAGAGGGACCTATTTCTGGATTAATTGGTATGGCAATTGACTATGGAGTGCAAGTAGCAGAAAATTATCTTGTTGATGGGCAAACCGGACTTGAGGCATGGACTGATGTTAGTGGAAAATCAATTGCTATTTCGGGTGCAACAAGCTTTGTTGGTGTAGGAATTGTAAATAAGGTAAATAAAGTTGCAAAGTTGTATAAAATGAGTAAAACCACTACGGCTCTTGTCAAAATTGGTACAGAACTAACTACGGATGCTGCTGCAAGTGCAACAAAACAACTTGCAACTGAAGGTAATGTTGACTTAAAAGATGTAGCAATAGATGCTACGGCAGGACAACTGATTGATAAGCCTGTAAGCAATGCTGTAAAAGGGGAGCTTCAGACCTCGCAAACAGCAAAAACGTTGCACCGTCAGGCGGATAGAGCCCAACGGGTGGCAAATGGTTCAAGGGAATCAAGACAAGTAGCTGCGGATAAGGCAACTCAGAAAGCTGAAAGTTATGGAGCTGGACGGGCAGCAGCAACGGGAGCGGCAAGCTCTAACGCAGCTTCCACGACAGTTAAACAGTTTACAGAAGATGAAGATAATGACTAAGAGAAATAAAATATTTAGCGTTGAGAACCTTATAAGGCTTATTGTGGTTATAGGTTTAATTGCTTTTGCCAGTACAAAATATAAACTTCATAACATATTACTTGGACTAAGTGTTATTGTTGGTATTGCTATAATTATAGCTTGTATTGTTAGACTGTATCAGGAACTTAAAGATTATTCAAGAACAAAGAAGTGGGAACTGGAGATTAAGAAAACACTGCTTGTAGTTTTATTGCCTGTGGTGTTGAGTGGTAGCTTATTATTATTTGCACCACAGAAGATAAAAAATTATGCCATAATCTTGTGTAGCGTTGTTCTTTTGGTATTATTTATTTATGATTTAATTAAAGGAGGCTTACAAGGCAGATAAATATGATTTGTAAACAATAAAATAATGAAAAGCCCGGCATTGTCCGGGCTTTTCATTATATCGCTTTTAGTTTAGCGGCTTTAATAAGGTTGTCGAGAGTATAAAAAATATGTGTCCTGTCTTCAACGGGAAGGTTCTCAGTGTATCCCCCGACCAACCACATCTTTTATAACTGAGAGAAAGCCCTGATTTTTGCTTAAAATAGTAATGGATAGACAAGAGCAGATGTTTTCAGAGGTAGAAGCCTGGCGGGCATCAGGAATGACCAAGCAGGATATTGCAATAGTAGACTGATTTTATTCGCTGGATGGCAAAGCACTATGCGTTGTAAGGATTGATCACTTTAAGGCCTTCAATTTTTTCAAAATCTTTGGCGTTGCGGGTAATGATGGTTAGTTCGTGTACAAGTGCAGTGGCAGCAATAATGGCATCCGGGAGTTTTATGTTATGCTTTTTTCTAATCTCGGCAGTTTTATACTTTATGGGCTGTTCCAGTTCAATTACTGCAGCCTCGTCAATAAAACTTTGCAGTATTTCCAAATCCTTTTCCGATGCAGACTTCCAACAAAGCAGTTCGATTTCGGTAATGGCTGATATCACAGGAATTGCTTCGCGAATAAGTTTGTCTATAAGCATTTCGGCCGAAGGAGGAAATTGTTGTTGCAGAGGCTGTCCAAAAAGGGTTACAAATGAGGGGTTAATATTAACGCGCTTAGAGAGGGTAATTGGATTTGTCAAGTTGCAGGCGTGTTCTTTATTGTTAACATTAATATGCTGATATGCAGTTATTTAAGTAATTTATCAACAGCTCGTAACCACTTGTTGTTCAGTTGTTTATGAGCCGGGTTTTGTTTCACGTGGAGCATAAACACTTGTAATGCAGCGCATTAAATCGTACCTTAGCTTAGGTATTAAAAACTACTGCTATGGCGCAACAA
>JAASSU010000332.1 GCA_021767705.1 Bacteroidota bacterium
CTGACTTAAAGCCATTGCCATGGGATAATTTCGATATCATCGAAGATATGGAAGGCGCTGCTGAAACATGCTTAATGGAATCAGGTAGCAACAAAAACCTTTTAAAGGTTGATGAAGGCGTTTCAGATTTGAGTGTGGGCACTCACCTCTTGAAAAGCAACTGCAAAATCACTCGTCAACCCGATTGGGGTTCAGCGTTTTTGCAAATGCAAAGGAAAGCCATTACTCCATTTTCATTCTTAGAGGAGGTGGTTAGCCTGCGACGCGAGGACCATTTCCATGAAGAGATTGCCGAAATGCTATTCAAAAAAATTTTTGAGGTGGCTCAAGATGCCGAAATACTTTTGGCCTGTCACTACACACGGCGTGGCGGCATCGATATCAACCCTGTTCGATATTTCGGCAATTTACCACTGCCCACCAACCTGCTGAATGCCAAAACCCTCACTGGCCCGGCGTTTCGACAGTAAAGATTAAGATTATTTAACACCCCTGCTTTAAACATTTGTTTAAGCATGGGGTTATTTTGTTGAACATTTTTTGATAAATAAAGAATTTTTAAATCAATTTCGAAGTTTAATTTGAAACATCGATTTTACATTTAAGGACATCAAAAACAAAATATTTTTATGAAGAACAGTAAGCAATTAAACGCAATAGCTTTAGACAGTGAAAAAACAAAAGACCTTATTTTCAAACTGAATGACCTGTTAGCCAACTACCAGGTGTTCTACACCAACGTACGCGGCTATCATTGGAATATCAAGGGTGACAAGTTCTTTGAGCTTCACATCAAGTTTGAGGAGCTGTATAACGATCTTTTTACTAAGATTGATGATGTAGCTGAACGCATCGTAACACTTGGTGGCACGCCGGACCATAACTACTCTGAATACCTGAAAATTTCTGAAGTGCAGGAGTCGGGAGTGGTTTATGATGGTTTTGAGGCTGTTAACGGTATCATCGATTCATTCAAAAAAATCCTCGAAAGAGAGCGTACCATTCTTGAAATGAGCGATGAAGCCGGCGACGAAGGTACCAACTCCCTGATGAGTGACTTCATTACAGAGCAGGAAAAGACCGTTTGGATGTATTCTGCTTACGTAAACAAATCTACGAACAGTTAATTATTTCTTTGATATTTACTCAAAACGCCGGGGCAATTTGCTTCCGGCGTTTTTTTTTTAATTAAACCAGCCTTTACGTTTCATAAGCCACAGCAGTATGATGGTAATCACGGCCATTATTCCCAGCAGCACAAAATAAGAATACTTCCACGATAGTTCGGGGATGTATTCGAAATTCATCCCGTAAATCCCGGCAAGGAAAGTAAGCGGAATGAAAATAGCTGCCACCAGCGTGAGGGTTTTCATGATGCTGTTCATCTTGTTGTTAAGATTATTGTTGTTCAGCTCCACAAGGTTGGCCACGAGCTCCCGCATATGTTCTGCAGAATCAAGCACATGAGAAACATGATCGGTAGCATCCTTGAAATACAGAGTGTTTTTCTCTGTCAGAAACCCGTACTCCTCATTAAAAGCCGTAGATAATTCTTTATTGAGACCCGAAAGGTAGCGACGGAAAAACATCAAGTGCTTCTTCAGCGACAGAATATCCTGAATATAATCCTTATCGGGATGTTTGATAAGTTGTTCTTCCAACTCTTCTACAGAATCCCTGAAAACGTCCACCACCAAAAAGTACTGATCGATAATAAAATCAATAACCGAGTAAAACAGATAGTCGTTTTGTTTCATCCTCAGTCTTCCCTGTTGTTTCTCAAGCCGCTCGTTGAGCACCCTCATGAACTTTCCCTCGCCCTCTTCCATTGAAAGCACGAAATTCGACCCCAGAAACAAACTCACATGCGCACTTCTCAGATAGTTATCAGCAAAACGGATATCTTTAATGGTAAAAAAGGTGATGTCTCCACTTTCCTCTATTTTAGGCGGATGAGCTATGTTCAGCGCATCTTCGAGCAATAATGAGTGAATGTTTAGGCGTGAGCTTAATTTGGACAACATCTCACCATGATTGAGGTTTTGGATGTGTATCCAATTTACTTTTTTGTCCTGCAGCAGGCCAGGGTTATCCAAAGCGGCCGGAGATAGTTCCGTTTTCTTTAGCTCCTTTTCATCATACTGAACAAGAAATACTTTTGGAATAATTTCAGATGACTCTCCGGTATACAATGGTGTTCCCGGTAACTGTCCGGCCTTTCTTTTAAAACTGTTTCTTACGCTTGTCAGGTTTTTAATTTTTACCATGATCCTTGTCTTTTTTGATAACCACTGTCCGGTAAGGGAAAGGGATTTCAATCCCCTCTTCATCGAAGCGCTTCTTTATGGATTTATAAAGATCGGTGCGCATTACAAACCCCTTTCCGTTATCAAGCGCCCACACCCATGCCCGCAGGTTCACTGACGACTCGCCAAAGCCCAAAATGCGCACCACCACCGGAGGGATGCCATCTTCTTTATCCTGGTCGCTGCGGTTATCAATAAAATTAGGATGCTTCATAGCTTCCTCCTGCATAATGGCCATCGCCTTATCCACATCCGAATCGTAGCTAATGCCTACCTCCACAAAATTGCAGACTTTCTCTTCCACAATGTTGGAGTTGATAATTGTTTCGCTGCTAATCACCGAGTTCGGCACGATGACACGGCGGTTTTCAAAATTCCGGATAACGGTATGCCTGAGGGTAATATCTTCAACGATACCCATGTAATCGACGCCGATCTTAATGATATCATTGACCCTGAACGGTTTAAAAATGACGATAAACAAGCCCCCAATGATGTTGGCAAAAGCCTGCTGCGAAGCAAAAGCAAACACCGCCGTAACAATTCCTGCGCCGGCCGTTAGTGTCAAGCCCAGCGCCTTTAATTCAGGAATCAAAACAAATACAAAAATGGTGGCCGTCAGAAAAATGATAAAGCTAAGGGCATTTCTTAAAAAATTGAACTTGGTCGGGTCTACATTCAGTTTTTCTGAAGAATGATTAAAATACCTTTTCAGGGAAAACCTTAAAACACGTGTAAGAAGAAAAGCAAGTCCGTAAATCAGGACTACCAGCAATATATATTTTAAAACTGTACTGCTGCTGAAAAAGTTGGTTATATATTGCTCAACTTCAGTAATATATTTCATTATCAATCTTTGTTTTTCATAATAATTATCAGGAACTAAAATACTAAAAATAGCCATGAAATCAATCAGTAAAAACGCAGAGGAGAATTCTTCAGGCTAAGCCTTTTTTTATTAGGCCGGTTTTATTGATTTTATATATTTGGCTTTTCAAAATCGAAACACATGCTAAAGAAAGTACCACACACATACGTCATTGTCTTTTTTATTATTGTAATTGC
>JAASSU010000333.1 GCA_021767705.1 Bacteroidota bacterium
AACCGTTTTGGCGAGCAATTATGGATTGGACAGAATGCTTCGCTGGATATTCATCAGGAAAGTATGATGGAGCTGACCGTGGTTGCCCGCGACATTACAGATATCATCAATGCAAATATTTCTCTGAAAGAAGCTTATCAGAAAGCTGAGCGAGCCAGCCAATCGAAGACCCAGTTTGTGATTAATACCAGCCATGAAATCCGTACCCCGGTTCACGCTATCAGCGGACTGCTGGATATGCTGGCTAAAACCAGTATGAACTCAGAGCAAGTGGCCTTGCTTCAAAAGCTCAAGAGCACTTCAAAGAGCCTTAACATGCTTATTGACAATGTAATAGATTTTAAAAAGATAGAGTCTGAAACCATGGATTTAAAAAAGGACTCTTTCAACATCAGGGAGGTTTTAAAGATCCTTTCGGATATGCTTCGATACACGGCTGAGGAAAACAAGGTAACCCTGAGCTATGAGATTGCTCCGGATCTTGATTTGGACCGTACCGGAGATTTGGGTAAACTCCAACGGGTGCTGATCAACCTCACTGAAAATGCTATCAAGTTTAATGAAGGCGGTGCTGCCACAATTTCTGTGAAGGATGGCGGAGGTGATAATGAAGTGGTTTTCATCATTGAAGATACCGGTATTGGGATTGATCCTGAAATCATCAAGCAAATTGATAATGAGTTTGATCAGTCGGACAACACGGCCACAAGAAAGTATGAGGGTTCTGGTCTGGGCTTATACATTTCGGTTGAGCTGATAAAACTTATGAAAGGAAGTGTTCGCATTGAAAACAAAAAAGACAAAGGAACGATTATCTCCTTCAGGGTACCACTCGAAAAACATAAAAGCATGGAAAAGTCATCAAAAGACCAACCAAAGGCAGAAGCATCCAAAAAAACCTTTCCTCATTTAAAAATGCTCATTGCCGAGGATAACAAGATAAACCAGCTTGTAGCCTCCAAAGCATTAAAGTCGCTGAAGATTGAACATGATATTGCAAGAAACGGAGCCGAGGCGGTAGAGATGGTAAAGAAAACTGATTACGACGCTATCCTTATGGATTTGATGATGCCCGAGATGGATGGTTTTGAGGCTACAGTTACCATCCGTAGAGAGCTGAATAAGGTGATGCCGATCATTGCCTGTACGGCCAAGAAAGTTAAAGGAACTCCCGAGGAGTGCTACGAAGTGGGAATGAATGCATACATTACCAAACCTTTTAATGAATCGGATATCCGCAATAAGTTAAATCTACTCCATTTATAAAAAAAACCGGCCTCATCTCTGAAGCCGGCTTCCTTTTTGATCTTTTTTAAATTACCATCGTGGCCCTCTGTTATTCGGGCAGTCGAAACGGCCTTGTCCGCGGTGACCTTTGGGGCCGTGCCCTTTACCGAAGCCTTTGCCTTTTCCGGGCCGGTGCTTGTCAAAGAACACTTTTTGCTCGTCGGTAAGCAGATTTCTCACCTCATCGCGGTGTTTCAGTTGAGCCTTCATCATCGCTTCTTTCATTTCGCTGATTTCCTCGACTTTTTTGTTGGCAGCCTTGACGTCGTAGTCACTGCCACTGGTGAGGTCTCTCATCTCCGCACGCAGGGTTCTCATATCGGCTCTGAACTCTTCCATCTCATTCCAGTGCTCAGTTCTTAATGTTTTGATCTGTTCCTGCTGATCTTCAGTCAAGTCAGGAATGCGGCACTCTGTCTGTGCAAAACCCGGTCCGCGCTGACCCTGCATGTATCCATGGCCACGCTGTGCAAAAATTGTTGTGCTCGCCAAAAGCAGTAAACTTATCATTCCTGCTGTCAATACTTTTCCTCTTAATTTTTTCATCTCTTTTTGTTTTTAAAGTTCAGCTATTTGACACCTGATATTTAAAAACCTTGCGGTGGCCCATCATATTTTTTTCCTTTTCTGTTTCGGTATTGTCTTTCGCGGTGGTGATGGGGCCTGTCATCCATCATGAAGTGACGGTAGAAACGTTGCAGGTGCTTTTGCTGCTCGGGGTTAGCTTTCCGGTTCATTTCAATAAATACATCAGTCATATTTTGGCGGATGGTGGCATGGATGACACCGGAGCGTTGGGCCAGCGAGTCAAGAAGGGGTTTGTCAGGATTTTCCTTCATCAACTCTTCCATAATCATCGATTGATTGGCACGCAATTCGCGCACGTGGGGATGAATTTTTGCTTTGAACTTTTGCCTTGCTTCTTCGAAAAGCTGGCGGGTCTCTTTGTTGGGATCAAAGCGATCGGGTCGTTCAAAACGTTCGGGCCTGTTAAAATCTACAGGGCCGTTGGCATAATATCTCAGGTAGACAATAGCACCCAGGCTGGCCAGGTTAACCACTGTTACCACGATAATCAGGCCGACGATCAGGCGTTTATTTGTTTTTTGTTTCATTCTTTTACTCCCTTTTCTGTTTTATAACTCAGCAAGCTCATCCATATCTCACAAAAAATTATTTTGGTTGTTTTCCGTTTTCTTCCTGCTCCATCAGGTACGATTCAAAAGTTACATTTTCATCTGTGTTGAGATGAAAATCAGAAGCCAGTGCGCTGAAATATTCACTTTCTTCCATGGTGCCTGATGTGTTGGCTATACTTGTGCCTGCAATAATTCCGGCAGCCATCCCGGCCATCAGAATTACAGAGGCAGCCACAGCAATAGCCTTTCGCATGAATGTCTGTAAAGCAGGTGACTGGCTTTTTTCGTAGCGCTCCAACACCTCATCGGTAAAGCTTTCTGCATCCGGAAGATCTGTATCCAAATTATCATTCAAGGCATTATACGTTGCGTTTACCTGTTCGAACAGTGTGGCGCATTGAGAGCAAGAGGCTTGATGCTCATGCATGGCCAGCATTTCTTCGGCCGTTAATTCACCGTCGATATAGTTCAATATTTTCTCTTCGAAACCCCTGCAGTTCATTTTATTATTTTTTATATGACAACCAATTTAATAAAAACTTGCTCATGAAAAGTGTGTTTTATAATAACTTAGCAGTTTCTTTCGCAAATTCTGCTTAGCGCGATGAATGAGCGACTCCACCGATGAAAGTGACTGCCCTGTTTGTTGAGCAATCTCCTTGTACGATTTTCCTTCCATTTTATGCATTGTAAATGCGATGCGTTGATTTTCTGAAAGTGTTGATATTGCTTCTGAAAGAATGCGTTTTTGTTCCTCGTTTTCGCTTATCGCGGATGCATCCTGTTCATGCATATTTTCGGGAATGTGCCCCGACATATCGTCGGAGAGTGTGCGGCGCTTATGCTTTTTCAGGAAATTGAGTGATTTATTGACGGCGATGCGGTAGAGCCATGTGCTGATGGCAGCTTCTTTTCTGAAATCCGCTACTGCATTTAGAGCTTC
>JAASSU010000334.1 GCA_021767705.1 Bacteroidota bacterium
CCAATGTCAAGCTGCTGATACAGCGTTTCAATAATAAACGGCTCGGTGGCTTCGAGCAAGGCTGCTGAATCGTAATAATTCATGTTTTTTCCGTCTTTCACAAAACCCAATGGGCAAATCGCCGTAAGGAAATATTTGGAATAAAATTTCTGAGGCCCTCCCACTTCATCAATCATCCGGTAAACGAAATCTGAAGAAAGCTCTCCCCTTTTCTCAAAATGATTGGGAATACCGCAATCCTTTTCCATCTTGACCGGATCGGTGAAGGGCACTCCGGTAACACCTGCACCAAAGCGTCCGGGATTGATTCCGAAAACTCCGGTGCGCGGGTTGGTATCGCTAAAAAACTTCGAATAAAAAAGGGCCGAAAGCCTGTAAGCTTCCTCATCCGAATAAGGGTTCATCAGTTCCACTCCTTGCGGCAATTCTGAAGCAATAGAAAGTGAAACATTAAACTGATTAATACGGTCAGCAATAGTCATAGCAGATATCTCAGTTTACGATTCGTTTTTTATCCAGTTAACCGCAGCTTCCATTTCCTCGAAAATATCAAAGAGAATACCACTTTCACTATCATACTTCTGTTTAAACAATTTACTGAATGCAGTCTGCCTGGGCTTAGCCACCACCACAGCATGTTTTCTTCCACGGTATTTTTGACCGATACTTTCATAGAAGTCACCTACTTTATTAAGGCTGTTCACCGATACCTGCACGGTAGCTTCGGTATAATCTGAAATCAGATCATAATTATCATTATTGAACTCCGGAACATTTAAGATTTCCATCCAGGATTCTAAAATCTCGTCAAAAACCAGATCTCCGAAAAACCTCCTGCACACAAACTTTTCGTTGCGATGAATTTCAATTGTATATGATTTCATAATATTAACCTTCTTCCTCAAAGATACTCTTATCAGTGCCTGATGTAAACTAATTGAATATTTTACCTTAATCTATTTCGAATACGGAACGTATTGTGTATCTATTTCACCCTCTTCAGACAAATCAATCACAGCATAACCTTTTGCAAAGCCATTGTTTGGCCCGTGCCACCAGCCGCCCGAAATGGCGCCGTTGCACAGGTAGCTTACCCCTTTGTAATCCACCCGATCCACCTGGTGCATATGTCCGCTCAGCGCGCCTTTCACCTGCGGAAATTCTTCCAGGAGGCTAACTATACGCCGGGCATCACCATGCATCCAGCTATGCGGAAAATGCCAGGAGCCTTTCTTCTCGCTATCGCTTTCTCCAACGAAATAAGAGGTGGCAGATATTATCGGGATATGAGAAACCAGCATCACATTCATGGTTTTGGGGGTATTGCTCAAGGTGTCTGCCAGCCAATCGAATTGCTGTTGGTCGAGAAGCGCCGTATACCATTCGCCATTGCCGTTAATTCGTGTACTGTCGAGTACTACAAAGCGCCAGTTTTTATGGTCAAAAGAGTAATACCTTTCCGGGATTTTAAGTGCTTTCACAGCCCACTGCTTCCCGTACATCTCGTCATGAACAGAGCCTCCGCCCCATACGTCATGATTTCCGATGCAGTTATAAAGCGGGAAGGTGTTCTCCTTTTCCGAGATTTCATGCCATAAGCCCCACTGCTTCTGCGTGGCCGTTTTATCCTCCTCCAGCGCATCCATAATCACATCTCCGCTATTGATAATAAATTCTGCATCAGGATAATGATCACGCATGTGACGGAAGGCCATTGCCAAGCCTTCCGGGGCGTTCCGCTCAGAAAAAAGATGCACATCTGTCATATGGATAAAGCGCAGAAAGGGCTTCTTATCCTTTACTCCGGCAAAGCCCTTCAGGCTTAACCCTCCGACCAATCCGGCAAGCCCAAGGTTCTTTATGAGTTCTCTTCTGTTCATTTTTTTGAGTTTTAAACAAAAATACTATCCTTTGTATAACAAACAACAATACCACAAAAAAAGGCTGTACCTACTGATACAGCCTTTAATTTTATATTAAGCATTCTAATTACTTTTTCGGAGCTTTTGGCAACACCAGCGCCAAATATCCCAGACCAATAACAGCGGCAGTACCCGAAGCTACGAGGATACCGAGCTTCGCCTGGTCGAGAATCGAAGTGCCGGCCTCGAAGGACAGGTTTGCGATAAACAGCGACATGGTGAATCCCACACCACCTAAGAGAGCAATACCAATCATATCCTTCCACTTCGAGTTTGAAGGCAGGTCGGCAAATTTCATTTTTACAGACAACCATGAGAAGGAGAACACGCCGATAAGCTTTCCGAGCACCAGACCCATAATAATGGAGAATGATACGCCTTCGAAGATAGATCCCTCAACACCACCTACATAAACACCCGCATTCGCGAAAGCGAAGATGGGCATGATTACAAACATCGTAAACTGATGCAGGTTGTTTTCGAACCACTGCAGCGGACTGGTAACCTCATTAGCATACTTTTTAACTTTATCGATCATTTCCAGTTGATGATGGTTGAAAGCCTGCTGCTTTTCATCCACCGACTTTTCAATATCGCCAATCTCACTCTTTATCTTTTTAGAGAAGTCCTCTGTTTTCAGTTTTGACTTTAACGGCAATGTCAGGGCCAGCAACACACCAGCGATAGTAGCATGAACACCCGACTGCAGGAACAGGTACCAAACAACAACTGCCACAACTACAAAGAAAAGTTTGTTATTGTAACCCATGCGACCCAGAACAAACAGTAATACCAGAAGAGCGGCAGCAGATCCCAGAGCGGCCCATCCAATTTGCCCACTGTAGAAAATAGCAATTACGATAACGGCTCCCATATCATCAACGATAGCAAAAGCCGTAAGGAATACTTTCAAGCTTAGTGGTGCACGTTTACCCAACAGACTAAGGATTCCGATGGCAAAGGCAATATCGGTAGCCATCGGGATTCCCCATCCTTCAGCACCCGGCTGATTTCCGTTAAGCGCAAAAAAGATGGCTATCGGAACAACCATTCCACCGACGGCGGCAACCACCGGAAGCATGGCCTGCTTTACAGATGAAAGCTCACCGACCAATAATTCCCTTTTAATTTCCAAACCAACAACGAAAAAGAAAATAACCATCAGGGCATCGTTCACCCAAAAGTGAAGACTATGCGTCATCCCTCCAATTGTGAAATCAGAGTGCCAGAAATGATGATACCAATCGTGAAGTGGCGAGTTGGCAATTATCATGGCTGCAACAGCCGCAATCAACAACAGAACGCCGCCAGTGGCTTCCGATTTCAACAGGTTTTGTAGTGTTCTGGTAATCATAACATAAAGTTTTAAATTTCTCTCAAATGATTTGTTATATGTACATGTCAAGACATATCAATACATCTTGTTAATTAAATTTGTCAAAAATAG
>JAASSU010000335.1 GCA_021767705.1 Bacteroidota bacterium
GCTTTGACCCCGCACTGCGTACGGGGTTATTCATGTTCATCGCCTTCAGCGATGGGGAGTGCGGTTGTTTATAAGGTAGCTCTTTTGTTTGGAGTAGGTTGTTTGAAGTGAAAGACCTTAATTTATTTAATAACCTTGGTAGATTTTTTACATCCTGTGGTCTTTTACCTTATTAGCTTATTTAATGGCGTTGATGGAATAAGGTAATAGTAGGCTGAGACGATGGCTGGTTACTAAGGTTTGATAAGGTAAATGAGGTTTTTTGTTCAATCCCTTCAGGATTGTGGTGTTGCGGGCTGGCGCTTTGACCCCGCATTTTGTACGGGGTTATTCATGTTCATCGCCTTCAGCGATGGGGTGCTTCGCTCACTTAAAGACAGTGTGGTTGTGGGTTTTGATTTTTAGTTTTTTTCAACAATCAATAACATTTCGATAAATCCTGCTTAATTTAGATGTTTTTAAAATCGATATGGAATTATGGAATTGAAGGGGAGGGGTTGTTAGTAATCTTTATCTAATGCTATGATGCACAGTTTACTAAAATTAAAATAAATATGACCAGGGTATACTGCACAAACAAACTAAAGAGCTTTATCGGGAAAGTGGAAACAGACCTTCCGGATGACTCGAATAACTTGACAATTAATGATTGGAACGCTCATCTCTTTTTCATTGAAAGAAAGAAATGCTTGATTTTTGTAAATAGCCTGACGCATTATTCTGTTTTTATTCCAGCAGTTTTAAAAAAGGACTTGAAGCAAATCAATAATTTGTTTTTCAACAGACTGACTGAGCAACTCATAAATGATGGAGTTATTCATCAGCAAAATGAAATTGAAACTATTTGGAAACCAACCGACTTGTGCTTCTATAAGACGAATAATAACAAGAGTGCCATTGGCAGAATTAATTATTTGGTTGATAGTTTCAATATCCATAACATTTACAAATATGAAAGCTTTGAGTTTATGGATGTGGTATATGAAAATGGTCTTCTAAATCAAACCCCTTTTGAATTAAAAAGGGAAGGAAGTAAACACCGGACCAATTCTATAAAGGAAATGAAGAAAATAAAAAATGCCAAGAGTTAAAACATAATGGCTGGATAGAACTATACAGCTATTATTTTGGTAATGACGATCGGCTTAAAACCACTATCTTTTTTTGTTCGATATAATAATCTATCATTTATGAACCATCCACCGTTAACCCCCCAAAAACCCTATCTTTGAATCCAAATCAATAAAACATTTTCAACCAATGAAAGCTTTAAAAATATCCTCCATGATCCGGGTTGCTTTCCGGATTTTCGCAGTGCTTTGTTTTGCTGTACTTACGCTGAGCGTTGAGGCTCAGATTAACTGGGCCAACGATGGCCAGTCGTATTACCGCTTTGAAAAAAAAGAACTGGTCACTTATACACTTCCCGATAATGAAAAGTCGGTGGTGATTTCGAAGGAGCAGCTTACCCCTGAGGGCAAAACTGAGCCCCTGAAAATCGACCACTTCTCTTTTTCGGATGATCAGCAAAAAGTCCTGCTGTTTACCAACACCAAGAAGGTGTGGAGGCTGAATACGCGGGGCGACTATTGGGTTTTTAATTTCGAAACCGGCGAGCTCAGGCAGCTTGGCACTACCCTCCCGGAATCGTCGCTGATGTTTGCAAAGTTTTCTCCCGACGGCAAAATGATAGCCTATGTTTCGGAAAACAATATCTACAGCGAAGACTACGCTAGTGGCAAGATTACGCCGCTGACCACCAACGGCACCAAAAGTTTAATCAACGGAACATTCGACTGGGCTTATGAGGAAGAGTTTGCCTGTCGCGATGGGTTCAGGTGGAGCCCCGACAGCAAATCGATTGCCTACTGGCAGATCGATGCCGGCGATATCAGGAACTTTTACATGATTAACAATACGGATTCCATCTATTCGCAAATCATTCCGGTGGAATACCCTAAGGTGGGCGAAACACCTTCTTCATGCCGCGTGGGCGTTGTGGATCTTTCGGATACCGAAACCACCTGGCTGGATATTCCCGGCAAGGCCAACCAAAACTATATTGTCAGGATGGAGTTTATTCCGGAAACCAACAAGCTGCTGATACAGCAACTAAACCGAAAGCAGAATCACAGCAAACTCTACATCGCCGATAAGGAGGGTGCCGACGTGATTTATGAAGAGTCGGACGAAGCCTGGGTGGATCTGTTTCAGCCCGGCAACCGCTACAGCATTGATTACACCAATGATTTTATTTTCCTGGAAAAGTCGAACAGCATTTTGTGGGCTTCAGAAAAGGACGGCTGGCGCCACCTGTACCAGGTTTCTCTGGACGGGAAGCCGGAGGTGCTGGTGACCAAAGGCGACTACGATGTGATAGACCTTAAGCATGTGGATGCCAAAAAAGGGGAGGTGTATTACCTTGCTTCGCCACACAATGCCACGCAGCAATACCTGTATAAAACCAAACTGAACGGAAAGGGAAAGCACAAGCTGCTGAGTCCTGAAAGGCTGAAAGGAACGCACAATTATTATTTTTCGACGGACGGCACCTATGCCCTGCACACCTTTACCAATCATTTCACGCCTACCGCCGGCGAGTTTATTAAAGTGGCCAATCACAAGGCATTGGACAAGGAGAAGAGTATTTTGGGCAGGATTGATGAGCTGGAACAGGAAACCAATACAGAGTTTTTCACGGTGACCACAGCCGATGGTGTTGAGATGGACGGGTGGATGGTGAAGCCTACTAATTTTGATTCGACGAAGAAATATCCTGTAGTATTTTATGTATACTCTGAACCCGCATCCACTACGGTAAACGATTCTTATTACGCCGGAAGAAACTGGTATTATAGGGGAAGTATGGCTGATGACGGCTATATTTACATCTCGCTGGATAACCGCGGCACGCCAGCACCAAAAGGTCGGGCATGGAGAAAATCCATTTACCGGAAGATCGGGGTGGTGAATATCAATGACCAGGCTCAGGCGGCGAAGAAAATCCTGGAATGGGATTTTACCGATCCTGAGAGAGTGGCGGTGTGGGGCCACAGCGGCGGCGGCTCGGCCACGCTGAACCTGATGTTCCGCTATCCGGAGATTTACAAAACGGGCATTTCGCTGTCGGCTGTAGCCAATCAGCTGACCTATGATAATATTTACCAGGAGCGCTACATGGGACTGCCCCAAGAGAATATGGACGACTTTATCAAAGGATCGCCCATTACTTATGCGGAGAATCTGGAAGGGAACCTGCTGTATATCCACGGAACCGGCGACGACAACGTGCACTATCAGAATGCCGAGCTGCTGCTGAACGAGCTGATAAAGCATAACAAGCAGTTTGATTTTATGCCCTATCC
>JAASSU010000336.1 GCA_021767705.1 Bacteroidota bacterium
AGCAATTGTTAATAATCCTTTTAGTTTCATTTTTTTTCTTTTTGGTTATACTTGATTTTGTTTAATATCGACTGTTTATTACAGTTTTACATAATATGTAACCTGTATAAGTCTGGTTGCTGTAAACTAGAGAAAATGAAAAGGCTGAAACAATTATTTGTCTATGGGATTGTGTTGTTCCGCAAAGGCTCGGCACTGCTCCCAATCCTCTTTAAAAGTTTCCCGGATCTTTTCTCTGTCGGATTTCGGGATCAGTTCCTGCTGACCCGTTTTGAATGGAATTACAAGTGGGAGGTGTAGCAATACATAACGCAAAAACTTGTTGCTCATCTTTCTGAGTGGGCTTTCTTTTTTGTCGAAACTCTCTTTGAAAATGGTATGATGATTGACCCAACGCTTGAATAGCAACTGTTTTTCTGTGTAAGAAGTGTGCCTGGGTTTGAAGGAAATGTTGCCCGAACTTTTTGCACCCGTATATTGAAGTATTTTGCTCAGAAATGTCTTTGGCTGTTCCTTCAGTTCTTCATGGAAAAGGATAAGTGGAGGTTTGGAGAATTGCTGCTGAACCCATTTTAGCTTTGGATAGTAAAGCAGGTCTTCGTGTTTCCAGCGCCCGGCATCTGTTTCAATATCAAAATATTTTCTGAAATCTTCGTGAAAACCATTTTTAACGGCTCTTTTGTAATGAGAGGCAATCCATTCATCATGGCGCCGCAAAACAAGGATGATACCAGCATCAGGATATTTGCTGGCAAAACGTTGAAGGTGATTGTAGAACAGTGAATTGTTTAACTCGAAGGATACCAAAATTTTATCAGCATCACTATCAGCGATGATTTGATGAACTTTTCTGTATTGCTTTTTGCTGATGTAGAGAATTTCCGTGAGCTGAGGGAAAACCGTCTTTTGCAGGAATGTGCTGGCCGTGCGCATCATGCCGGCATGAAAATATATTTCCGGCTTCTCTGGCTGCGGCATGTTCTTAGCTGCTTTTTAAGATGGATTTCTTGAAACTTTTTACCTGAGCATAGGCCGGAGTCATTCTGAATACGCCAAAAAGTTGTAAAGCAATGGCTATACCGGTAAAGAAACCAAGAATGGCATCAGAAATTTCAATAAAGGGAGTGTGTTTCACCAACTGTGTGATGGCTAACAGCAGGAGACCTGCTATCAGAAAAATATTCAGTGTATTGTTTTTCATTATGTTTAGATTTTTCCGGAAACAAAAAAGCGTTTCCCGGTGCTTGCAAAGGTAGCTGGCAAACCGGGAAACGCTTTCCGTAATATCACTTAATTTTGTTCGTACGACTTCAGGAAGTCGAGAAATTCCGGCTTCAACATGTCCATCTGTTTTTCAGGTGCGGTAACCTTAAAGAAATAAGGGCCCTGGTTAGAAGGGATGATGGCTGCCAGCATTTTGTAACCTTCTGCTTCTTCAAACTCTTGTGCCATAGGAAAAGGCTTTAGTTTATAAGTTCCTGCAATTTCAACAAACACTTGCCCGTTATCAAATTCTTTTTCATTGAAAGCATCCTCTTCGGCAAACTGCCCTCTCCACCGCTGGATATTGGCATTGACCATTTCATCACGGTTGCCAAAATAAAAACCTACCACCGGGTTTTCAGGGCTTTTGGGTGTAACAAACTCGATCAGCCGCATTTGCGATGAAGGTTGCTGAGTTATCCAGTCTTTTGGTTTTTGAAGCGTGAAATTGGCAAATGCAATCTCATCTCCTTTGTTTTCAATAACTTTTTCCTCTTTCTCCTGCTGATTATTTTTCATTTCAATCTTTTCAGGACGGTTCTTGTTCACACATGAAAAAGTGAGGAAGAGTACCGGTAACGTAATTGCTATAATTCTTTTAATCATAATTTTTAGTGTTTTTCAAAAAGCGAAGATATTAAAATTGTATGGCAGGTGAGTTCGTCCCAATGCTCTTAGTCCATTTTGTCCGGATTGATTTTTTGTTCGTACTGCTGTTTTTTGTCATCACTCATGCTGTTCAGGTCGCTTACAAACCCATCAATGTCCTCTGCACTAAAGCCTTTTTCTTCGGCAGCCTCTTCCAGGGTTCCCCAGATGGGCTCGCCACAACGGATGCACCTGATACCTTTTTCTTTAAGGTAATCTATTGCTGCTGGCTTCTTTTCAATCAAATCTTCTATCGTAATATCTTTTGTAATTTCCATACCCTTTCTTTTAACAATTCGATCACAAAATTAATACTTTTTATACATCTGCAATAAAATACATATATTAGAAAATAGATATAAGAAATTGATCGGGTTTTTTTATCAGTGCTTTTATTATTTCTGATACCTATTCATCCTGAAAATTCCTTAAATCAATTTCTTCACCATTTTTAATCTTAGGGTTGTCAAGGATGGTGCTCACAATGGTTTCGCCGACTTGCTTTGTGGATGAAAGGATTCCTTTTTCTTTAAGCTCGATAAACTTGTCGATATTGGGAAACTGCTCTTTGTTTTTCGAACGGATGGTGCGTTGCATATCGGTTTCCACCACTCCCGGAGCCAGTGAAATGACTTTAGCAGGATGCTTTGCCGACTTCTGCTCTTCGGCCAATACCTTCGAAAACATCAGCGATCCGGCTTTGGACGCGCAGTAACTGCCCCATCCGGTATAGGGATTGTAGGCTGCACCCGAGGAGATGGAAACAATTTCCTTTTTTGGATGGTCCTCGAAATGGCGGATGAATGAAGCCGTAAGCACCATCAGGCTGGTCAGGTTTACATTCATATGCTTTACCACATCGCGTGCTTTCGTGTTAGCTATTTGATCGATAGGCTCCAAAAGTCCGGCATTATTAACCAGGGTCACCGATTCAAATTTTGCATCAAGCTTTTGAAGGTTTTTTTCAAAAGCAACTTCAGCCCCTTCCACATCCGATAAATCGATGGGCCAAAAGTCGAATGTAGCCCCGGACTGCTCGAATTTTTCTTTTAAGGATTTATTTTCTGTTCTGGATATTCCCACTACATGATTTTTTTCCTTAGTAAGTGATTCAGCTATTGCTTCTCCAATTCCTCGTGATGTACCGGTGATGATGAATAACTTTTTCATAGTGATAAAATTCTTTGTTTTTTTTCTACTGCTCCCGGCTCAATTGCGCCGAAAGGCTGTTGACATTAATGCAACACGTATCAGTGAAAGCAGTTCAAACAGAAGGCACTTTCTCAAGTCATAAATATACGCTATATGCAATAAAACCAACCAACAGAAAGCTGTGAACCTTTTGAAAATATTGTAAATATTGTACCTTTGACCGCAATAAAAATTATTAAAAAACGACACCAAAATGGATAAATCACTTTTTAGAT
>JAASSU010000004.1 GCA_021767705.1 Bacteroidota bacterium
ACAAATCCATATTTATATTCTGACTTTGTTACTTCATTTATTATCTGATCACTGTCTGCCATAAATCACTCTTTTAGCACAAATTAGATTTAATAAAAATAACCGCGGCAAAAATAATGCTTTTGTACGAACTCACATATTTGCCGGGACAATACTTAACAGAAAGCATCATTTTTTGTTTTTATAAATAGCCGCTCAGGATGTTAAACTCCCTAAATCACTCATTTAGGAAAGCTTTTACCGGAATATCTTTAAACAGAATTGTTTTCAAATAATTCACATTCTAAATTCAAACAGCTTTTTTAAGTCCATCAACATCAATCACATCGAAAAAAATCCTATCTTTGAAGGGAACAAAACATCAGAACATGTAAATCAGACCTTTAACCATGAAAAAAACAACCATCTTAAGCTTGCTTTTCCTGGTAATTCTATCTGCAAGCAGCCAGACATTGGTCGATACAAACAAAACCTGGAATGTTTATTCTTCCCTCAATTTCGGGGCGCTTACCACCACCTCTTATAAGTTTGGTGGCGAAATCACCATTGATGATATCACGTACAAGAAACTCTGGCGTACTGATGACCCGACCAGGGCCGACTGGAATGAGTACAGCTATCTGCGACAGGACGAGAAAAAAGTGTACCAGCGCATGTCGTTTCAGGAACAGGAGCGCCTGCTCTATGATTTTGACCTGGAAGAAGGCGAAACCTTTCAGGGATGGACGATGTATAACACTTGCACGGTCAATCTGACCGTAGAAAGTATTGACTCGGTCACTCTTGAGAACGGAGAAAAACGCAAGCGTTTTACTTTTGAGGGTTACCCGGATCAATATGTCTGGATTGAAGGTATTGGCAGCCTTAATGGCTTGCTCGAACCTGCGCATGACCAGTGTGTGGCCGATTTAACTTTTGGATTGCTCTGTTTTACGGAAGACGGGATTTTGAAATATAACCATCCAAACCTTGAGTCTTGCTACGTGAATACAGTAGATATTGACGACCCTGAAAATGAATTGTCATTTAAGGCAACACCCAATCCCTTTCATAAAAATGTAACCGTCAGCTTTAATTATACAAGTCCGAACAGTTACGAAATACGAATCACCGACTCGCGCGGGCTTGAGGTTCTCAGCCGCAATCCTTTTTCAGGAAAAGCCACTATCTGCACAACGAAATTGGAATCCGGGTTGTATTTCATTCAGCTTATTGAAAATGGAATTCTAAGGGGTACCAAAAAACTGGTAAAAGCCAGATAAATCGTTTTCTTGTAATTTTTCAAAGCCTGCAGAAGCGGGTAAAAAACACTTAACACATCCTTAACCTGCCAACTATCATCACCTAAAAAGATATTGCACTATCTTTAGGCCAAATTACATCCGGCAGCTATCTCTTCTTTTCCGGATAAACTAAGGAGCACAAAATGAACAGATCTGAATCGCTTACTCAACCTGCGTTTAATCATCCGGCTACAGCCGAAGAATTTGATGCCGCTTTCGACAGACTGCAATCAGCAATTTATACCGCACTAAAAACCTATTCGAACGTCCATCGCGGCAGCGGGCACTTCTCGCAGGCCAGCACCGCCCTTTACGAAGAAGCACGAAGCACGGTAGCCCGGTATTTCGGAATTGACCGGAAAAAACAAACCATAATATTTTGTTCTCCCGCCGCAGCTTCTGAAATCTGTAGCCATACCCAGACCTGCACCTATCAGTTTATTTCAAGCAAAGATTTCGGACTTGCTGTTGGGGTTACGGCACTTGTAATGAACCGGAAAGTAATCAAAAAGAGCATTCCGGCCTTGTCGGGAGGAGGCACCACGCGACTCATTGCCACCGATTGGATACTGTGGGCCGATGCGCCCGATCGTTTCGAGGCGGGAACCCCACCGGTCATCAATATCATTGCTTTCGCGAAAGCCTTGCAGCTTACACAGGAGGCCGGGAAAGACCTGTTCCTGAATGCTGGAAATAAAAGCGACAGCCCATCCATTGAGGATATTTATTCTAATCGTGATGATGAAGAACTGCTGAATGCACTACGCCATTCATTGGTGGGAAAAGACATGCAAGTCCCTACGATGAAAGGAAACCTTCCCTTTGTTAATCTCGACAACAGCGCCAGCACCCCCACCTTCGAACCCATCTGGGAGACTTACAAGAATTCCTTGATTGTCGCAAAAGAAAAAAGCCAAAGAACTGCAGCGAAGACAAGAGAAACCATTTTACGATTTTTGGGGGCAGATGAGGCCGTTTACGACCTGATGTTTGCCACCAACACCACCGAAGCCATCAATATAGCGGCCTCCAACCTTGGCCTCGAAACCGTGGATGGAACAGAGCCTGTCGTTCTAAGCACGCTTTTGGAACATTCCTCAAATGACCTGCCATGGCGGTTGATTCCCGCATGTAAACAGTTGCACCTTTCGGTGGATGATTTGGGGTTTTTTGACCTTGAAGAGCTTGAACGCCTGCTAAAGGAATACAATGAGCTGCAGCAACACGGCAACCAAAGCATCCGGATGGTGGCCGTCAGTGCTGCATCCAATGTGATGGGCACCTGCAACGATATTCAAAGAGTCACCGAATTGGCGCATCAGTATGGAGCAAAGGTCTTGGTTGATGCCGCCCAGGTCGTGGCCCACCGTAAAGTTAATCTGAGCAATTGGAATGCGGATTTTCTGGCCTTTTCGGCACATAAAATTTATGCTCCCTTCGGCAGTGGCGCCCTGGTTTACAAGAAAGGAAGCCTGCATTTCGATGATGAAAAACTCACTAAACTGCAGACATCAGGCGAAGAGAACACAGCCGGAATAGCAGCATTAAAGAAGGCCTTACAACTTCTCGAAAAGATAGGCATGGATCGAATCGAAAGGGAGGAAAAAGCGCTGACCATAAAACTGCTCGAAGGCCTCTCAGCAATCGACGGGGTCAATGTTTATGGCATTTCCGATATCCATTCCGAAACATTTAAAGACAAACTTGGCGTGATTGGTTTTGAAGTGAAAGGCGGATCACCAAAGGGCACTGCAAGGATGCTGGCACTGCGTGGCGGCATTGGCGTGCGCTATGGGTGTCACTGTGCACACATCATCGTGAAAAAGCAACTGAAAATAACACCTCCCCTCGAAAAGGTACAAAAGCTTGTCCTGCAAGGCTTCCCGAAAATACAACTGCAAGGCATGGTACGTGCCAGCCTGGGACTTGAAAACACTGAGGAAGAAGTAAATCATTTCCTGCAAGCCCTCAAAGAAATAGCTGAGAAAAGCAAAGAGGACACGAAAGTGGGCAAGAAAGAGGCGGAGGAAGAGGTGAAGCGGTTTGTGGAAGAATCCACTAAACGTGTTTTTGATTCCTAAACAAAGTTGTTTTTTAAAACAGCGTAGATTCTTTTCGTTTCATTATATTTGATGAGAATTCAAACCCTCATTGAATGCAGGCTTTTAAACGCAACACCAAATTCTCAATTGATCTGTCCAAACCTGTCTTGTTCACCGGATTGGTTTTAGGATTGGGGTTTTCGGTTATCTTTTATTCCTTTTTGTTTCTGACAAGGGATGTAATGTTGCTCCTTTCCACAACAACTGATTATGACCAGTGGTTACTAACCGGAGCAGAAAGGTATTTCTACAACCTGTTCTTTGCATTCATTTCTGTAATTTTCGGACAGTCTATTTGCTTTGGCTTTTGGATTAGCAACTCCAAAACCAAACTCCAAAATGCTAATCGTTGGAGCGTTGCCATACTTCATGACCAGCATTACCTCAACCTTAACTTTATTAACTGGTTTGCGAAAGTCAGCATGCTTTATGCGCTGTTTATCGGCCTTACTGCCAAAGGCGGTTATTATGTTTTTAGTTTCTTTCCTGATTATGCTTACGTTTTTGTGTTAATAATCGTGGTGCTGTTTCTTCAAACCTGGACTACAATACGGCTGGCTAATAAACGTAGAAGTCTGAGATGGATGGCTGTTTCTGCGGCGATAATAACGGTTGTTTCTTTTGGATTAGCACAATTCAAACCTTTCGATTACGGACAAATTTCGCAAAGCTATCTTTCCAAAGATGTTTTCAGAAAATATAATTTGAAATTACCAGCTGCTGAATATCAGTTTGAATTCATGAAGAGTTGGTTGCTAACAGATATTTATGTGGTAAAGCCAACTGATGTAGCTACTTCTGATAGCGCACTGATTATTCTCCAAAATAAGAAAAGAAACATCGATGAACTGGCCTTACAAATAATAAACCCACATGAAGGATTATCCATTGAGGAGTATATTATTTCTCATCGCATATACGATGATATTCCGCGGATGATTGTTGATAAGGGCGTTTCGATGCATACCATAAAAACTATTGAGAAACAGCTTCAGGCTGATGGGTTTAAAAAAGTGGCTTATGCTGTAGTTCCTGAAAACGCAAGTTATAACCAGCGGTACTATAAAAACCACATCCTCATGAAAAGGTTATTGACAAAAGCTGGCGAAGCCCATTTTGATTCTAATTTCAATAAAAATATCCATGAAATTAAGCTTACTGCATCCGGAAACATTTTTTTAAACGAAACTTTAGTGGCTCCAAAGAAATTAAAAAAATTAATACTCAGTAAAGTTCCGGGCAATAAACAACTTAATATCAAACTAGATATTTCCGATAAAGCCTGTTTTTCTGACTACATAAAAATCAGAGCTGTTATCGCCTCCGCCTCATCAACGGTTAATGATATAGCTCACCAGGTTAACACAAAAAGCCATAGGAATTTTCCTGTTTATTCTGCTAACGACATCAGTAAAGGATTTCGTTTTTATGTTTTTGAAACAATACAAGATTAGAAAAACCCGGACTTTTATTCAATTTCACGTGTGATCTTTTCGATTCCCTGTAAAACCCATAACTTTCTTAATTTTGCAGCTCTAAATAAGAAGATTATGTTTGAAAGCAGAAATGAACGTACGGAGATATCAGAACTTGGGGAGTTTGGGTTAATCAAACGCCTGACCAAAGACATCAAGTTTAAAAACCCTTCAACCATTAAGGGCATTGGCGATGACGCTGCCGTGATGGATTACAAGGGGCTGAAGACCCTGGCCTCGCAAGACCTGTTGGTGGAAGGGGTGCACTTTGACCTGACTTATTACCCCTTAAAGCACCTTGGATACAAAGCCGCGGTGGTGAATATCTCTGATATTTACGCCATGAACGGAGTGCCTACGCAGCTAACGGCCGGAATTGCCGTATCAAACCGCTTTGCTGTGGAAGCGCTGGAGGAGATTTACGCCGGAATCAAGCTGGCTTGCGAGAAATACAACGTGGATTTTGTGGGTGGCGACACCACCGCCAGTCCGCACGGCCTTTTTCTTTCGATCAGCATCATGGGCGAAACCGACCAGCCGATTTACCGGAGTGGCGCCAAAGAGAATGACCTGCTATGCGTGAGCGGCGATCTGGGATCAGCTTACATGGGACTGCTCATCCTCGAGCGCGAGAAACAAGCCTACAAAGCCAACCCGGATATGCAACCGGACCTCACGGGTGTCGACTATCTTATCGAGCGCCAACTGAAGCCGGAAGCACGCGGCGATATCATCAAAAAGCTGCGCGAAGCAGGAATCACCCCTACTTCCATGATCGACGTTTCGGATGGCTTAGCTTCCGAAATCCTGCACCTTTGCACCGAGTCGAAGGTGGGCTGCAACCTTTACGAAGAAAAAATCCCGGTGGATATCAAAACCGAAGAGCTGGCCAAGGAATTCAACATCGCACCTACTGTGTCAGCCTTGAGTGGCGGCGAAGATTACGAACTGCTTTTCACCATTAGTCAGGAGGACTACGAAAAGATCAAGACCATTCCTGAAATCTCTGTCATCGGCCACATCGCCGATATCGGCACCAGCGCCAACCTTGTGAGTCGCGATGGAAAAGTAGCGCCTTTAACCGCACAGGGCTGGGATGCCTTGCTCAACAAGGAAAAAAATCCTGAAAAGAAAAAGAACAGCGACACAAACCAGGAGGAGTAATGTCTGCCAAGGCCAACCCGAATTATGATAAGCTGGAACCCATCATCAAAACGCTGCCCGACAAACCGGGAATCTATCAGTATTTTGATGACCAGGGCAAGATTATCTATATCGGGAAGGCCAAAAACCTCAAAAAGCGGGTAGCCTCCTACTTCACCAAGTCGCATGACCACAGCGGAAAAATAAGGGTGATGGTAAAAAAAATCGCCGATATCCGTTTTATGATTGTGGATACGGAAACGGATGCGCTGCTGCTCGAAAACAACCTTATCAAAAAATATCAGCCACGCTACAATGTGATGCTGAAAGATGACAAGACCTACCCGTGGATTTGTATCAAAAACGAACCGTTTCCACGGGTATTTTCCACGCGGAACATCATTAAAGACGGTTCGGAATATTACGGCCCGTATGCTTCCGTGCATATGATGAACACCCTGCTCGATCTGATACGTCAGCTTTACCAGTTACGCACGTGTACCTACGATTTGAAAGAGGAAAACATCCGCAAAGGAAAATTTAAGGTATGCCTGGAATATCACCTCGGAAACTGCAAAGGCCCCTGCGAAGGACTGCAAACTGAGGACGATTACAAACAAACCATCGATCATATCCGTAACATCATCAAAGGGAACCTGGGCGTGGTCATCAAGGAGTTTAAGGCGATAATGATGGACTATGCCGAAAAGATGGAGTTTGAAAAAGCCCAGCGAATCAAAGTCAAGCTGGATACCCTGAACCGATTTCAGAGCAAATCGACCGTCGTATCTCCAAAAATCGACAATGTCGATGTCTTTTCCTTTATCGAAAGCGAAAAGGGGGGCTATGTCAATTTCCTGAAAGTGGTGAACGGCGCCATCATCCAAACGCATACCATCGAGCTGCGCAAAAAGCTGGAAGAAAAGCCGGCAGAACTGCTTGCCCTGGCCATCACCGAGTTCAGGCAGCGCTACAACAGCGATTCGAAAGAGATTTTGGTGCCTTTCAAACCTGACGGCATCTCTTCAGACACCCTGACCATCACCATCCCGCAAAGGGGTGACAAAAAACACCTCCAGGATTTATCGCAGCGCAACGCCAAGTATTTCAAGATGGAGCGCGAGAAGCGGCGTGAGCTGGTCGATCCGGACCGGCATAAGAAAAGAATCCTGCAAAAGCTGCAGGACGACCTGGGGCTGAAAGAACCACCAGTACGGATGGAATGCTTTGACAACAGCAACTTCCAGGGCGACTATCCGGTATCGGCGATGGTGCATTTCAAAAATGCCAAGCCCTTAAAAAAGGAATACCGCCATTACAATATCAAAACGGTGGAAGGGCCCAACGACTATGCTTCGATGGAAGAGGTGGTGTACCGCCGCTACAAGCGCCTGCTCGACGAGGACAAGCCACTGCCGCAGCTTATCGTTATCGACGGTGGCAAAGGCCAGCTCAGCTCTTCGTACAACACCTTAAAAAAGCTGGGGCTGGATAAAAAAATAGCCATCATCGGCATCGCCAAACGGCTGGAAGAAATCTACAAGCCCGGCGATCCGGTGCCCGTATATCTCGACAAAACTTCAGAATCTTTAAAAGTGATTCAGCACATGCGCGACGAAGCCCACCGCTTTGGCATCACCCACCACCGAAAACGTCTTGAAAAAGGCACCATCAAAACCGGACTTACTGAAATCAAAGGCATCGGGAAAAATACGGCCACAGAGCTACTGTCGGAGTTTAAATCGCTGAAAAGAATTAAAAAGGCAAGCAAAGAAGAGTTAGCTTCCGCAATCGGTCCCGCAAAGGCAAAACTTGTTTTTGAACATTTTCAGTCCGAAAATGCTTAATTTTGAAATTCATCCATTATATACTTCATAATATTGTTAAGAGTAAATCACAGCCTTCTGTTTATTCTTACGATAATTAACCGGAGTTAGTTCATACTTAAAAAAATTAAAAACATGAAAATAGGTTTTATAGGCACCGGTAAAATGGGCTTTAACATGATTCAGCGCCTGCTGAATGACCACCACGAAGTAGTAGTTTGGGCGCGCAGGGAAGAAAAACTCAAGGAAGTGGAAAATATCGGTGCCATTGGTGCCCGTTCGCATGAGGAACTGGTTGAAAAACTACCGGATCGCAAAGTAATATGGCTGATGGTGCCTGCAGGGAAACCAGTGGACGAAAACATTGACAAGCTCCTTCCCTTACTGAAAAAAGAAGATATTATTATTGATGGCGGCAACTCTTATTGGAGGGACACCCGGCAGCGTGCCGGCAAGGTTGCTGAACATGACGTAGAGCTGCTCGACTGCGGCACCAGCGGTGGTGTTTGGGGCCTGGAAAACGGGTATAGCCTGATGTATGGAGGAAAAAAAGAAGCCGCTGATTATGTGGGGCCTGTCTTCAAATCGCTGGCTCCGGCATATGACAAAGGACATGTTTATACCGGCCCTTCGGGAACAGGCCATATGGTAAAAATGGTTCACAATGGCATTGAATATGGCATGATGCAGGCTTACGCCGAAGGATTTGAAATCCTCGAAAAAGCACCTTACGATATGGACCTTGAAAAGATTGCCGATGCCTGGCAGTATGGCAGCGTGGTCCGTTCATGGCTTTTGGAGCTGGCGGTAAATGCTCTTGGCGAAGATCCAAAATTGGACAAGCTCAAAGATTATGTGCAAGACAGTGGCGAAGGGCGATGGACCGTGCAAACAGCCATTGACTTTGACGTGCCTGCGCATGTGATAACCGCCTCCCTTTTTAACAGGTTCCAGTCGCGACAAAACGAGTCTTTTGCCATGAAAATGCTGGCGGCTTTACGCAACCAGTTTGGCGGCCATGCCGTGAAATCAAAAGAGAAAAAGTAATGACATCCAGCAATAATCATATTTACACCATATTCGGAGCATCAGGCGATCTGACCAAGCGAAAACTGATACCATCTATCTATGCATTGTTTGTGCAAAACATGCTGCCCGAAAATTTTGCCGTTATGGGTGCTTCGCGTTCGTCTTATTCCGACGGATCTTTCCGCAACGTAATGAAAGAAGCTTTGAAGGAATTTAAAGATATTGATAATGATGAATTGATCGATGATTTTGCAGGTCACCTTTACTATACCCCCGTAAGCTTTGATGAAACTGCTACTTTCGAGGGGCTGAAGCACCGTCTTGATGCTGTAGCTAAATCGCACGGAGTTGGGGGCAACCGTATTTTTTACCTCTCCACCCCCCCAAGCCTTTACAACACCATCCCTCAGATGCTTGCCAAAGCAGGCATGAACAACCAAAATGACGGGTGGAAACGGCTAATCATAGAAAAACCGTTTGGTTTTGATCTGGAATCGGCCCTGGAGCTGAAAAACGTGCTTCTGAAAGACTGGAACGAAAACCAGCTTTTCAGGATAGACCATTACCTCGGCAAAGAAACTGTTCAAAACCTGCTGGTAACACGTTTTTCGAATGGTTTTTTTGAGCCTTTGTGGAACCGTAATTTCATCGACCACGTCGAGATTACCTCGGCAGAAAGTCTTGGTGTGGAAACCCGTGGCGGTTATTACGATAAAAGTGGCGCTTTGCGCGATATGGTTCAGAATCATCTTTTACAACTTACTGCCCTTGCGGCCATGGAACCACCCTCTTCGCTCGAACCGGATGCTATCAGGAATGAAATCCTAAAAGTCTTTCAATCTTTTCGCCCCTTTAAGGAAGAAGAAGTGGCGAAAAACACCATCCGTGGGCAATACGTAGCTTCCAATGTCAAACAGAAAGCACAAAAAGCTTACCGCGATGAGAAAGGTGTTGATTCCGGTTCTGATACAGAAACCTATGCTGCCTTAAAGTTTTATATTGACAACTGGCGCTGGGGCGGTGTGCCTTTCTACATCCGAACAGGTAAAAAGCTTCCGACGAGGGTTACCGAAGTGGTTATCCATTTTAAGTCTACCCCTCACTTTTTGTTTACCGGAAACAAAAACAACCTCGAAAACAGTTGCAACCAGCTCGTTATCCGCATTCAGCCCGATGAAGGGATTCTGATGAAGTTTGGAATGAAAATCCCCGGCTCGGGTTTTGATGTGCAGAATGTAAATATGGACTTTCATTATTCTGACCTGGCGCATCAGCGCATTCCCACAGCATACGAACGCTTGATTTACGACTCGATGAAAGGCGACAAAACACTGTTTGCCCGTACCGAAGAAGTCATTCAGGCCTGGCGGTTTTTACAACCAGTGCTCAACCAATGGAAAACCAACGAAAATATCCCGTTGCATGGATACCCCGCCGGGACATGGGGCCCTGAGCATGCAGATGATCTGATTGCAGGTGAAAATATGACCTGGCGCTACCCGTGCAAAAACCTTACTGACGACGGAATATATTGTGAATTGTAGTAAATGCAAAAAATTCGTTTTCTTAATTTAATCCTTTGTTAAAAGTAAATTATTATTTACCTTTGAACAAAGATTTACAGTATTGCCGAATGAAATGTTCTAAACTTTACAAAATATTGACAAAAGATGGTTGGTATGCAGTATCTCAAAAAGGATCACACGTAAAAATGAAACACGAAACCAAAAAAGGAATGATAATATTTCCGAATCATGGTAATCAGGAAATAGGCAAAGGCTTAGAAAAGAAAATTCTTAAAGATGCAGGAATAAAATTATAAAGTTATGGATAAAAAGAAAATAATAATGACTGTTGAGAAAACAGATACTGGGTTTTCCGCATATGCTGTGGATTATCCGATTTTCACAACTGGGCAATCTGTTCCTGAATTAATAAACAGTGCTTATGAAGCAACGGAATTTTACTTTGAAGAAGAGAAAGTAAAAGTGGATCCGAATGATATTAGATTTGAAATTGACTTTAAGCAGTTTTTCAAATATTACAAGGTTATAAACGCAAAATTCCTGGCCGAAAAAATTGGAATGAACGCTACCCTGCTTTCTCAATATGCATCGGGAACAAAAAAACCTTCAGCAAAACAAACCGAAAAGATTCTGAATGGAATTCACCAAATCGGACAAGAGTTATCTGGAATCAACTTATTGCAAACCGCATAAAAAAACGTCTAAGCACTTGCTACAATATCGGTTATATACAATTGGTGCTCAATTGCTTATTTTAACGAAAACAAATAAAATAAAGGTTAGCGCTAAACCTAAAAGTTCGGGTCTGAATTCGCCAACTTTCCAAAGCCGCAAACGTTATGAATAATCAACCGGAAATCATCATATCAGAAAATATTGCTGCGCTCACCGCGTCTTTTGTGGACATACTGAATGAACACCTGCAAAATAAACCAACAGATGAAATGGTGACGCTGGCGGTCTCGGGAGGCAGCACTCCAAAAGCACTTTTCCAGGAAATAGCTTCGCAACATAAAGACCAAATCGAATGGAAAAGAATAAAAATATTCTGGAGCGATGAACGCTGTGTGCACCCTGATGATAAAGACAGCAACTATAAAATGACACGCGAGCATTTACTCGATGAGGTTCCGCTGCCGGAAGCAAACATTTTTAGAATTCACGGGGAGAACGATCCTAATCAGGAAATAGAACGCTATAGTAGGGTTGTCAGCCAGCAAGTGATAAAGAAAAACAATAATTATACTTTTGATCTGATAATGTTGGGGTTAGGAACAGACGGGCACACTGCATCTGTTTTCCCGGGCAACGAAAAGTTGTTTAAGAGCGAAAAGCTTTTTGTTGTTGCAGAACACCCGGATACCGGGCAGCAGCGAATAAGCATGACCGGAAAGCTGATAAACCATGCTTCCAGTATTATTTTCCTGGTAACAGGAGCTGAAAAGGCGGCCATCTTAAGCCGTGTTATTGACGACAAGGAAAAACAAATGCGATATCCTGCTTCTTTAGTGCAGCCTGAAGACGGAGAACTTACCTGGCTTGTGGATACTGAAGCCGCCAAATATTTAAAAAGGAATCAATAAAATATCAACGCAATAAAAAAGCACAAAAATGGAACTGTTAACCAAAACAAATAGCTGGAAAAAGCTTGAAAATCATTTTAATGATATAAAAGGCTTTCCGCTAAGAACGTTATTTTCAGAAGATGCAAAGCGTGCTGAGCGCTTTACAGTGAATGACGTCGGCATTCTGTTCGACTACTCAAAGCACCGTGTAAGCAACAGCACACTCCAATTGCTGTTTGAGCTGGCCCGGGAGCGAAAACTGGAAGAAAAACGTGAAGCCATGTTTAGCGGGCAAAAGATCAACACCACCGAAAACCGCGCGGTACTTCATACGGCCTTGCGGGCACCAAAGGATGCGGTTATCAAGGTGGATGGAGAAAATGTGGTCCCGCAGGTGCATCAGGTGCTTGAAAAAATGTTCGCTTTCGCGGAAAAGGTACGCTCTGGCGAATGGAAAGGCCACACCGGAAAACCCATCAAAAATGTTGTGAATATCGGGATTGGCGGCTCCGACCTGGGGCCGGTAATGGCATACGAAGCCTTGAAACATTACTCCAAACGCGAACTGAACTTCAGGTTTGTATCGAACGTGGATGGCAGTGACTTTGACGAGGCCATGCGTGGGCTGAACCCGGAGGAAACCTTATTTATCATCGCATCAAAGACCTTTACCACACTCGAAACCATGACCAACGCCCATACGGCACGCACATGGTTATTAAATGAACTGAAGGACGACCGCGCCATCGCAAAACATTTTGTGGCTTTGTCTACCAATGCCGAAAAAGTCGAAGAATTTGGAATCGACACCAACAATATGTTTGTTTTCTGGGACTGGGTTGGCGGCCGCTATTCCATGACTTCTGCCATTGGTTTATCAACCCTGATAGCCCTCGGGAAAGAGCATTTCACCAGCATGCTCAACGGTTTTCATCAAATGGATGAGCACTTCAGGACTGCACCATTCGAAAAAAACATTCCGGTTATTATGGGGCTGCTTGGTGTTTGGTACAACAATTTCTTTCATGCCGAAACGCAGGCCATTTTGCCGTACGACAATTATCTGCATCGCTTTCCCGCCTATTTGCAGCAGCTGACCATGGAAAGCAATGGCAAATCCACAACGCTTAACGGAGAAAGGACAGACTACAGCACAGGCCCTGTATACTGGGGTGAACCCGGCACCAACGGACAGCACTCGTTTTATCAACTGATACACCAGGGGACTACACTCATTCCATGCGATTTTATTGGCTTTAGAAAGCCCCTTCATAACCTGGATAATCACCAGGATTACCTTATTGCAAACATGATAGCACAGGGCGAAGCACTTGCTTTCGGGAAGACTGCCGAAGAAGTCAAAGCTGAAGGCGTATCCGAGAGCCTGGTGCCACATAAAGTGTTTGAAGGCAACCGCCCTTCCTCCACTTTCTTCCTGGAAAAGCTTACACCTGAAAACCTCGGAAAGCTCGTGGCGATGTATGAGCACAGCGTATTTGTGCAAGGCGTTATCTGGGATATTAACCCATTTGACCAGATGGGAGTGGAACTTGGCAAGGTGTTGGCCAAAAACATTATTCCTGAACTTGAAGACGAAAGCAAGTCTTTAAACCATGATAATTCTACAAATCAGTTGATAGAGTTTTACAGGAAATAATTCTAAAGAAGGTGCCGGAAAGGCAGTAACACAAACTCGAAAAACTTTTGGATCTTAGGCCTGCGCTCCCAGGCCTCGATGTCAAAACCAGTGGTTGCTTTTCTGGTGCCTTCGATATGCTCAGCAAGTTGTTGGGCAATGGATTCATGCTCTCCACTCACAATAATTTCGTGTTGATACCTGAAACTGCGGTAATCGAAGTTGGCTGATCCTATGGCGTAAATCTTTCTGTCGATAAGCAAATCTTTTGCATGCAGGTTATCGCCGTTATAGTATAAAAGCTCCACGCCACCGTAGTGTAGCTGCCCCAGGTATCGCGAGCGCAACACATCCACCGCCCTCACATCAGAATGGCGCGGCATAATCACCACCACTTTCACTCCTCTTTTCACGGCCCTGACCATGGCTCTTCTCAACTGAAATCCCGGAAGGAAATAAGGAGATTCTATCAACACCTCTTTCTCCGACTGACGAATTAGTTTCAGGTAAAAATGCATGATCTTTTGTTGCCGGATGGAGGGAAAGTCGCGGATAATGAGAAAACCATCACGCTTAAGTGTTTTCAGGAAGCTTCCTGATTTTGTATCATAACGATCATGGTTTTTCATATCATGGCGAAAAACCTTTTCAAACTCAAGGGTGATATCGCCGGTGACTCGCAGTACGCATTCCCGCCAGTTGAGCGAGTATTCAGAAATATTGGCCGAGCCGATGTAAGAAATCCGGTGGTCGATAAGCAGCATTTTCTGGTGGTTGCGACGATGGTTCTTGGTGAAAAAATCAAGAAAAAACTTAATCTTCTTATAATACAACACTTCTGCCCCATGCTCTATCAACTCAGAAAAAAAAGAAGCTCCGGGGCGCGTGCCCCATGAATCGATAAGGATTTTAACTTTGATTCCCTCTTTGACTTTTTTCAATAGCGCATTGCGGAACCTCACTCCGATGGCATCATTCTGAAAACGATAAACCTCAAGAAAAATACACTTCTCTGCACGCTCAATATCGCGCAGCATTGAAAAATAGAACCTGAACGGATCGTTATATATCTTACTTTCCGGATAACTTGCCATTTCAAAATTCACTTGCTCTTGGCAAAAATAGAAAATATTAAACAGCAGAGTCGAATTTATTATCGATTAAGTTGAGTAATTTATGCAGCTTCTTTCTGGAAAAGTTGCGGCAGGTAATGGTCATGCTTTTGCTCTTGATTACGATATTCTTGTATCCATCCGTCGATTCTATGGATTTAACTTTCTCGAGAGGAATGGTTACGGAATATTTCAGGGGCGAAAACATATTGCCCCGGAAAAACATCAATGATGATTCCTGTACAATAAGCAATTCAGGATGGAAAAATGACCCTCCTTTAAGCCTGATTCTTTTTATTTCTTTGTCCGCTTTCATTAGACGAGTTATCTACCATGCAAAAATAACTCAATGAAAAAAGAAAAACAGGATAAATGTATATTCGCTGGGATTTTGAGTATATTCGCCGGGATTTTTTTTTCATTCGTTATAATTCCTCAAATCTTTTCAGCAGAAAATCACGTTTTCGTGTGGATACAGGGATCCTTGATTCATCGGTCATGACTATTTCGCAATCATTTTTCATGTACCGGTTAATATGGTCTGTGTTGATAATATGCGACTGATGTACCCTCACAAACCCGTAATCTTCGAGCACTTCCACAAAATTCCGCATTGATTTGGTTACGGTTACCGGGTGCTCTTCGTTTACAAGGTAAAATGTAGCATAGTTCCTGTCAGACTCCACACGCATGATATCGTTGATATAAACAAGGTGGATGCTGTCTGCGCTGCGCAGCACAATCTTTTTATCTTCGCGTTGTGTGGTGGGCTTCTTCATATGCTCCATCATCAGTTGCAACTGCATATTCAGTGATTTATCGCCACTATTCTCACCGGTTCGCTCGATGGCTTTTCTGAACTCCTCCGGATCGATAGGCTTCAAAAGGTAATCAAGCGCAGCAAACTTAAACGCTTTGATAGCATACTGCTCATATGCCGTTATAAAAATCACGTCAAAATTAATTTCGCCAAAAGCTTTGAGCACCTCAAAGCCATTTCCATCGGGCATCTTAATGTCAAGCAAAACTAAATCAGGATTATGCCTGTTGATGGCCTCTATCCCTCCCTTAACTGAATCGCCATAACCAACGATTTCCACTTTATTATCACCGTATAGCTCAATCATGTGAGTAACTGCCTCGCGAGCAGTTGACTCATCGTCAATAATCACGGTTCGTATCATAAGCTTATCCCCATTTGCAACATCCAAATGTAAATAAATTAATTTTTGTTTACAACATCAATTTAGCTACTTGAGTAGAGTTGCCAAAGAATCAAATTATTGAAGCCTCATTATTTCTTTAGGATATAAAAGCTTTTGATCTGACTCATTATCCTTCTATAAATTGCTCCCACCCTTTTAGTTCGTATATTTGCTGAAAATTAACAGCATGCTACAATCAATGACCGGATACGGAAAAGCTGAACGCAACTTTTCCGGAAAAAGAATAGCAATAGAGGTTAAAACGCTCAACAGCAAGCAAGGAGATATTTTTACCAGGATACCTCCTTACTACAAGGAAAAGGAGCTGGAAATCAGAAAACAAATCACCCATCATCTTCAAAGAGGGAAAATTGAATTTAATATCTACGTAGAAAATTTCAGTGCCGACAGCAATTACTCCATCAATACGGAATTGGCCATGAAATATTTCCATGAACTTAAACCGCTTACAGAAGCCACCGGAAACCCTGACTTCAAGGATTACCTTCCGGTATTGGTAAAGATGCCTGATGTTTTGGTCAGCCAAAACACTACCCTTGACGAAAAAGAGTGGAACACCGTGAAAGATGGGATTGATGAATGCCTGAAGCAGGTGGTTGATTACAGGCTATCAGAAGGCGAAGAGTTGCAAAAAGACTTCATCCTGAGAGTGGATAACATCGAAAATCTGCTCAATAAAATCCCTCCTTTTGAGGATGAGCGCATTGAGAAAATGAAAGAAAAATTGCGCAAGGACCTCAACGATAACTATTCGGACAACCAATACGACAAAAACCGTTTTGAACAGGAGTTGATTTACTACCTCGAAAAGTTTGATATCACCGAAGAAAAAGTAAGGCTAAAAAACCACTGTGATTATTTCAGGAAAACACTTGACAGCAAAGAGTCGCAAGGTAAAAAGCTTAACTTTATTTCGCAGGAAATCGGTCGTGAGATTAACACTATCGGGTCTAAAGCCAATCACACGGAGATTCAACACCTGGTTGTAGCTATGAAGGATGAGCTGGAAAAAATTAAGGAACAACTTTCTAATATTCTCTGATATGGAGCATTTGCTTATTTTCTCGGCACCATCAGGGGCCGGCAAAACAACAATAGTCAATTACCTGCTGGATGAATTCCCACAGCTCTCCTTTTCCATTTCAGCTACCAGCAGGGCTCGTCGCGGAGATGAAGTGGACGGAAAACATTACTATTTCCTCAGCGAAAAAGAATTCAGGAATAAAATTGCTTCGAATGACTTTGTGGAGTGGGAAGAGGTCTATCCACGACAGTTTTACGGAACGCTAAAGTCGGAAGTTGAACGTATATGGAGGAACAACAAAGTAGTTGTTTTTGATGTGGATGTGATTGGCGGACTGAATATCAAAGAGCTTTATGGCGACAAGGCCAAAGCCATTTTCATCAGGCCGCCATCTGTCAAACACCTCGAAAAAAGACTCCGCGACCGGGGCACGGAGTCGGAAGAGAGCATCAAAAAGCGCATTGAAAAAGCTGAAATGGAGCTGACTTACGGAAACCGTTTTGATGAAATCCTTATCAATACCGACCTCGATAAAGCCAAGGCTGATGCGAAAGACATTGTTAAAAAATTCCTAAATCTGTAAAATTGATCTTTTATGAAGCTAAAGAATCAGAAAACAGGTTTGTTTTTCGGCTCATTCAACCCAATACACCAGGGGCATATGATGCTGGCCAATTACCTTGTGGAGTTTGCAGGGCTAAGAAGCGTATGGTTCGTGATTTCTCCGCACAACCCCTTTAAAAAGAAAGACAGCCTGCTCGACGATCATCATCGTTATCAGTTGGTGCAGGAAGCCATTGGAGACGATCCACGCTTTTTTGCTTCCACTATCGAATTCGACATGCCCAAGCCCTCCTACACCATCGATACACTGACGCACCTCTCTGAGCGCTATCCCGATAAGGAATTTGTATTGTTATGTGGGGCAGATATCCTTCCCACCTTCCATAAGTGGAAAAATTACGGGCAAATTCTGGACAACTATAAAATGTTGGTCTACAACCGTCCGGGAGGATTTGAAAACCCATACGAAGAGCATCCCGCCGTTGAAACGATAGAGGCTCCGCAGTTTGATATTTCTTCAAGCTTCATCAGGAAATCTATCAGTAAGGGGAAAGATGTGCGGTTTTTCCTTCCGGGAAATGTGTACAACTACATCCGCGAGATGCATTTTTATGAATAATTACCCTCCCAGGTAATTTGAAACCATTCGCAGCGACTCATTCCACAAGCGATCCTGAACCTGTTTATCATTGGCTATACCGGCCGGCGTAGCCAGATGGCTGTTGCTAAAGTATCTTCCGGAATATTTAGCTGCCTCAGTGGCGGTTGCCAGATGCACTGAAGTTTCAGCCCCCTGCGCTACAGGCTCGCCAATATTACCAAAGTTTTGACGCAGCAGCTTGGTGTTAATCACACCGGGGTGCAGGCTGTTTGATGTGATTTTTCCCCCTTCGAGCATACGCGCCAGCTTATTGGAAAAAAGAATGTTGTATAATTTGGTGGCCGAATATGCTAAACTGCCACTATATTTCCTGGTAAAGGATAAATTCTCAAAATCAATTTCCTTAGCATGAATCATTGAGGCCACATGTATTATGCGCCCCTGCTCTGCTTCTTTCATCAGCGGAAGCAAAAGGTTGGTCAGTAAAAAAGGCGACAGGTAATTGACCTGGAAGGTTTTATCATATCCATCGATGGTCTTCTCCTGGAAATCGGACATCATGCCGGCATTGTTGATAAGAACGTCGAGCTGTTCCATGCGTTGAAACAAATCCAAACTCAATTTTTTTACCTCTTTCAGGGAAGAAAAATCAGCTTTTACGATTTCAATGGCACGATTACCGGATTCCTTTTCTATCTCCGCCTTGGTGTTTTCAAGGCGCTGCTGGTTTCTGCCGTGCAGCCATAGCCTGAAATCTCCTGTAGCCAGCCGGCGTGCAGTTTCTTTCCCGATACCATCGGTAGCGCCGGTGATGAGTATGTTTTTCATTGGAGGACGTGTTAATATTTTCCGTAAGTGCGTTTTGCAAAGCTGTGTATCGCATCCATTGTGATTTTCTCCTGCTCAAGCCATCCCATGTGGCCTGTATGCTGGAGCAGCAGTAGCTCGCTGTGCGAAGGTTCTTTCACCTGGGCAAGCAGCTTATCCACAGGTATTCTTTTATCTTGACGGCCACCGATAAACAACACCGGGTAATCACTTTGGCGCAAGACCATCAACCGGTCCCTGCGGTCGCGCATTCCGCGCAAAGCGCTGATAATATTTTCTTTGGAAATGCTGTGGGCTTCCTTTTTCAGCTCCTCAATACGGTCTGCAAATCTTTTCCTGTTGGGGGCGGCAAACAAATCCGGGATAAACCGCCCGATAAACTCCACGCGGCTTTCGCGTATGAGCTCAATGGTACGCTCCCTGTTTTTCTTCGCATCCGGAGTATCTGCGGAAGCATGAGAATGAAAAAGAACTACTCCAGCGGTTTTTTTCTGAAACAGTTCTGCAAATGCCAGGCTTACATAGCCTCCCATAGAGTGGCCAACCATAATCGCTTTGCTCACCCTAAGGTATTGAAGCACCGTATTGACCGCATCAGCCATAGCGCTGATTTCGTTGACAGGCCCAAGGCTTTCGCTTACCCCATGCCCCGGCAAGTCGATAGTTACCACATGAAAGTCTTTAGCAAGTTCATTAACAAAATTCTCCCAAATAGATTTGTTCTCAAGAAAACCGTGTAGCAATACTATGGTATCACCTTTTCCCTTCTCGAAATAAGAAATCTTTTTATTCTGATAAAGTACTCTCATTTTATTCAGTTATTTAATTGCCTAAAATAAACAAAAACCTGCTCACGTGCGATGGCATGAGCAGGTTTAACCTTTATTTAAAACTCACTAACCTTGAGCCATTGTTTGCTCTACCTCTTCCACTGTTTTAGGAATTGGTTTTCCGAGCACCCTGTATCCGTCGGCAGTTACTAACACATCATCTTCAATTCTGATACCGCCAAAGTCTTTGTACTGCTCCAGCTTATCGTAATTGAGGAAGTCCTTGAACTTGCCATCGGCTTTCCAGCGGTCAATCAGTTTGGGGATAAAATAACATCCCGGCTCAATGGTAAACACAAAGCCTTCTCTCAGTGTGCGTCCGAGGCGTAATCCCGACAATCCGAACTGTGTGCTTCGCTTCATCTCATCGCCATACCCCACATAATTCTCGCCGAGGCCTTCCATGTCATGCACATCCAGACCCATCATATGGCCCAGTCCGTGAGGCATAAACATGGCATGTGCACCCTGGCTTACAGCTTCTTCAATATCCCCTTTCATGATACCTAAATCTTTGAGGCCGGTGGCAATGGTTTTCACGGCCATCAGGTGAAGCTCTTTGTTGGTTATGCCCGGCTTTGTATGTTCAATCGCTTTCATATTCGCGCTAAGCACAAGCTCATAAATATCTTTCTGCCGCTGGTTGAATTTCCCACCTACAGGCACTGTGCGGGTAATGTCGCTGGCGTAATGCGTGGGCACTTCTGCACCGGCATCGGTCACCATCATGCGCCCTTCAGAGAGCATGTTGCCATGGTAATGGTTGTGCAGGATTTGCCCGTTAATTGTGAGAATAATCGGGAATGAAACCGGGCCGCCCTTGGCCAGTGAGATTCCTTCAATTGTTCCGGCAATTTCCCGCTCGATAACACCCGGCTTGGCCATCTTCATTGCTGTGGTGTGCATTTCACAGGCAATATCCACCGCTTTTTCTATCTCCTGAATTTCGCCCTCTTCCTTAACAGAGCGCAGCTCCACAGTGGCTTTGATCAGGGGCTCGCTTACAAACCCCTTCACCTGGCTGCATGGCACATCGAGCAATTTGCTCAGCTCGAGGTCATGCTCACCACGATAAGTCGGATAGATATGGATCTTTCTTCCTTTCGATTTGGCCTGCTTCAGAAAACCGGCCAGATCCTTGTAGGGTGCTGAGCTCACAACGCCCACCTGCTCCGAAAGTTCTTTAACAGTAGGCTGGTCACCCATCCAGATAATGTCGTCCATCGTGACGTCATCACCAAAAATAATGTCTTTATTGTTGTCGATATCAAGTACACCGGCGAAACCCTGGATATCCAATCCGAAAAAATATAAGAAGTTACTGTCCTGGCGGAAATGGTATCCGTTAGAAGGATAATTCATGGAGGCATCTACGTTTCCGAGAACGAGGACGATACCGGAGTCCAGTTGCTCTCTCAGCTTGTTTCTGCGGTTAATGTAAACACTGTGTTCAAACATATTTTTTAGTTTTATTTTATTTAAGACTTTGAGACGCTTCGAAGTTACAAATTATTCAGCGATTGCAGGGCCTTCGTTTAACATCCTTTATGATTGAGAATATCAAATTAACAAGGGCTCATCCAGTGATTATTCCTTCTCTTTATGATTTTCATCTTCCTTTTTCAGGATGCGGTAACGCGCTGCCCTTTTGCTCCAGTTATCGCGTGCCAGTTTTTGCATGTTCTCGCTGTTATCATATTCATCAACGATTTCCAGTCCAAGAATCGTTTCGATAAGGTCTTCCATCGTAACAATTCCGGCCATCCCTCCGTATTCGTCTATAACGAGCGCAATAATTTCCTTTTCGGATACCAGCTTTTCATAGAGAGTAGAAATAGGAAGGCTTTCTGCCACGATTATCACAGGACGTTTAAACGCCTTTAGCTTTTTTTCATGATCCCTATTGAGCAGTTTCACCATCAAATCATCCTTCAGGATGTATCCCGTAATGTTTTCGCGGTTGTCTTCATAAACAGGAATCCTGGAAAAGGGAATTTCGGATACCATCGCAGACAATTCTTTCACTGGCGTATCCGCATCCATGGAGGTAACAACCACGCGGGGGGTCATGATATCCTTAACCTTGATGTAGTCGAATTTCATCAGGTTTTCAATCATCAACGACTCTTTTTTCCTGAAAATTCCTTTCAGGGTCCCGAGCCGGGCCATCGAAGATATTTCCTCACGGCTCACCGAATCATCGGCTTTATCGCCTTTCAGCCATTTTGTAATCACCTGGCTTATCAGGATAAAAGGGTAGAGCGGCGAATAAATCAGCACCAGGAGGGCATAAGCTGCGAAAGCCGAGAGTTTCTTGCTGTAAACGGCACCCAAAGTTTTCGGAATAATCTCTGAAAGGATAAGGATGAGGATGGTAAGAACGGCAGAGGTGATCGACAACGATTCGTTGCCCCAAATAATCTGTGCCTGCGCGCCCACGCCGGCTGCACCTATCGTGTGAGCAAAAGTATTGAGCGTCAGGATGGCGGAAAGTGGCTGATCGATATTGTCTTTAAAGCGTTTCAGCAGTTTCCCGCTGCGGGTACCTTTATCGGCCAGCACATTCACATAACTTGGCGTGATGCTTAGGATGACAGCCTCCAGCATTGAGCAGAGGAATGAAAACCCGAGTGCAATAAAAAGATATAGAAGTAGTAATTCCATAAAGGCACGAAGATAACCGTTATCCTTAAACAAAAAAAATACCCGGAATGATTAACCGGGTACTTTGATAATAATTGTTATTTTGTTTTACTGAACATGCACTTCCTCTACCTGCAGCACCTCCTGGGTGGTCTGGTCATAAATAAAAGCGACGATTGACATATTCGCGGGATTCCAGTTATCCTCGATAGAAAACCCGGTATAATTCTTAGTATAGGTATTTTCCACTTCAATGGCTTCAGAACTGACAGGCTCGCCCCATGTTCCGTTCATCGAGCCGCGAAGCATGTGCTTATGCTCGTAATCGAGGATATCAGGAACATCACCTACAGATTCATTATTGTTTTTCTGTGCAGAAATGATTCCGCTTTCAGTTACGAAAACACAAACGTTGACTTGACCTTCGGGGACCTCGCTGAAAGTCACGTCCACATCAGCGCCCAAAAGCAAAGTACCCTCCTCGTAAACAGGAGCCACCTCAATGGATGCAATGGCTTCCTGGCCCATAATTGATCTCACTTCCTGCTTCCAGGTATTGCTGCCGTAAACGGTGGCATTCTCCTTACGATTAATTGTTCCCGAAGGATAAAACCGCACATCAAAAGTGTTGTTAAGCTCGTTGCCCACCGCAGTGCGATAATCAGCAGTATAATGCCCTGACGATGATGGTTCGGCAAAGGATCCGGCGTGGATAGCTATGGCTACCACATCATCACCAAACTCATCCTGCAACTCATCCACCACCTGGTGGGCTTCAGGACAGTTCACGCATTTGTGCCCGGTAAAATCCTCGATAAGCACCTTGCGGGTATATGATCCGGTGCCACCGCCGCCACCGCCATCGTCATTGCGGAGGTAAGGCTTCTCCACCTCGTCACAACCGGCGATAGTAAGAATCACAAAAGTAAATGCTGTTAGAAAAATATTTTTTATCATGATGCTTTCATTACTGGTTAAAAACTACTGGTTATTGTCAGGTTAAATCCGCTGGATGCGGGCACTTGCCGGCAAACACCACCTACACAGAGAATCCCTTCGCGCTGGCGTCCGTAAGACAAAGAAATCCTGGTCGCCTTGCGGGCATAAGCCACTCCTAAAGTGTAATAATGGTAGGTGTTGTCTGACTCCGGATTGTTGAAGTTGTACTGATCCTGCACAGTAAAAAACCACTTAGGCGCCACACTGTATTCCACCATTGCCAGTGCCCAGTTGCCTGAATCCTGCTGCGTGGACATATATTGCAGTTCCATGCGCAATGCTTTCTTCGGATCGATTTTGTAGGTCATATCCAAAAATCCGGTGTGGCTCTCGTAAAAATGTTCTCCCTGCTCAATTTCTTCTTCAATCACTTCCATGTTATAATCGAGCCAGGTGTATCCGGCGATAAACTTAAAGTCTTTGTCTACCTTTTTCTCCATTTTGAAAGACAGGTCGCGGTAGTATTTTATCTCTCCAAATTTAAAAAAGTCGCTTTCGTAGCCATCCGTGCCCGGGATATTGATCTCTGTTTGTCCTTCCACGGGCGTTTTCTCCAACCCATGGATCAGCGAATAGTAGGCCGACAGTTTTGTGCCGTACTTCCCGCCAAGGGCGGTTTTACGCTTGACATTGTAAAAAATCTCTCCTGAAACTCCCATTTCGCCGTTAGGCTGCGTATTGTAAGGATACATTGCCGGCAGGGTGTAGGTGTGCTGATAGGCCAGTGGCGGCAGGAAGTTAATATCCGGCGCACGGCCTTCCGAAGGATTTCGCATGGAGGTGAAAGCAAAATTATCAATGCGCTTGGCTGAAACAATGATTCCAAGGCCGCGCTGAGTGTAGGTGGTCGACAGCCACAGTGCTTCGCCATCCTTAAAGATAAAATTATTCAGGCTGTTCGGGTCGTTAATCTTGTAGGCATACTCAGCCTGCAAGCTCCACTTGCCGCGGCGCAGGTTGGCACGGGCGGCATAAGAACCCACATTTTCGGGCAGTTTGTAATCAGAAAAGGGATTGTCCTTTTCGTATTTACTAACGAAACTACCGCCCAACTGAATGCGTGTTTTTGAGGATTTGAGCGACTGGAACAGGTAATTCAGGTTCAGATCGAGATCCACTCCCCTTACGATGCCGCGGTTGCCATCTTCATATTCATTCCAGTAATGGCGTTGGGTTCCGTAAATCCCTTTCAGCGTAATTCCATCGGCAGGTTTAAGCTTCACGTGCACCCCATCCATCGAGTTGTCATAGCCGAGCGTCCATTCTTCATAGCTTCTGAAAACAAGCCCGTTCCCAAACTGATCGTAGAAATTACCCACGGTTATTTCGAGCTGTTCGCCGGAGTATTTCAGATAGCGGTTGGCAATGCCGTGCCCTTCATACTGCTGGTCGAAACCATTAAGCGGGGGCAGGTAAGCCTCGTAGCGGATGCCTGCCGAAAAATCGCCGTAGCGGTAGGTAATATTTCCAAATCCATTGAGGGCACTCTTTTTCCCGTTGATGGAGGCCTCCGTCAAGCCGATTTCCTCATCGACCTGGTAGGATTGCGCGTCTATCTGGAAGTTGCCATGCACCTGTGCTTTCGAAGGATCGAACTGGGCCTGTGCCCATACCCATCCTGAAAATAAAAAGAGTGTTGTTAATACAGTGTATTTCATGATTCAGGTTTTAATCGATGCTTTCGCCATTAGCCACTTTTCTAACTTTCTCAATCAGCTCTATTTCGCTGCCTTCAGAAAAAGAGGTGTGCTGCCACACTACCTCACCATCGCCATTGAGCAGAAAGGTGTGAGGAATCATGTTTACACCCATCGCGCGTTTGAAATCACCATTCGGATCGAGATAAACCTCGTAATCCCAGCCTTTTCCATTGACCATGGGAAGCACTTTAGCAGATGAACGGGCGTTATCAATTGATACGGCCACCAGCTTCACGCCGGTTTCGTCCTGCCAGTCGTAGTAAACTTCGTTAATCGTGTTTAACTCCTTGATGCAAGGCTTGCACCATGTAGCCCAGAAACTGAGGATAATCGGGTTGCCGTCATTCTCAATTTCATTGGTGTTAAACATCTCGCCATACACGGTCTGGATATCTACCGATGGAAGTTCACTGTTTTGACCTCTGGCCGTAAATACCAAACCTGTCAAAAGGATTAGAGTGATAATCAATGTTTTGTTCATGAGTTCTATATTTGTTTGTTTTCTTCTTTTGCAGGAATAAAATCCCTTGTTACTGTATTTCGGATTTCACTTCCGTGTTATCATCCAGGTTCATAAAAGATTCGAGGATTTTCACTTTGCCATCCGGAATCATCGTTACCTTACCTGTAACTGCCGGAATCAACACCGCCTCCCCTTTTTGGAGCATTACCTTTTCGCCGTCGTTATACAGCAAAGCATACCGCCCTTCCACGCAAGTGTGGATCACAAAAGAGTCAAGCTCCTCATAATCCTTGCTAAAAGGGGCATCAAGGTGTAAGAGGTTGGTATTGAAATACGGGCTTTCGACCACCGGACTGGTTTCGTTGAGCTTGTCTTCGTACTTGGTTTTGTATTCGGGATAAGCTTTGAAATCAATAGCATCGAGCGCCTGTTCGGTATGCAGCTCGCGGGTGTTGCCTTCGCTATCTTTTCGGTCGTAATCATAAATGCGATAAGTAACATCAGACGACTGCTGTATTTCGGCCAGCAACACGCCCTTGCCGATGGCATGCACACGCCCGGCAGGCTGATAAAAAACATCGCCTTCATGCACTTCCTCGGTGTGGAGGATGTCCATCAGTGTTTTGTCTTCGAGGTGCTGAAGGTAGGTTTCCTTGTCCATGTCCTTTTCAAAGCCGGTAATCAGTTTCGCTCCCTTGTCGGCATCCATCACATACCACATTTCTGTTTTTCCGAGAGAATTGTGACGCTTTTTGGCCAGCTTATCATCAGGGTGCACCTGTATGGACAAGTCATCGGCGGCATCAATAAACTTTACCAGGATAGGAAATTCCTCTCCGAACTTATTATGAATCGACTCGCCCAACAGTTCATCCATATACACCTCCGTGATTTCGGCGAGGTTATTCCCTGCAAGGAACCCGTTTTCGATAACCGTTTCATTCCCTTTAACTCCTGAAACGACCCAAATTTCGCCACAGTTAGGAAGCGGAGCAAAATCTTTGCCAAGCACCGTTTTTATCTTCTGTCCGCCCCAGATTTTATCTTTGAAGACGGGCTTAAACTTAAAAGGATAAAGCATTGTATTATTCATCACGCGTTTGGATTTTTCCCTTCGCAGCTATCAAAAAACCTTGACAGGCCACTGCAAAGAAAGGTTGCATATTTATTTTTCAGGCGGTAAAATTACAGAAAAGTTCACGGAACATATTTTACTACTTTTACAGTCGTTGTAATAATAACTCAAATAAAAAAACTATGGAAGCACTTACTCCAAATATTTTTGTCAGAGACATCAATGAAACAATTGATTTTTATAAGAAACTTGGCTTCAGCACTGTAATGAGTGTACCTGAAGAAGGCGATTTTGTATGGGTGATGATGAGCTGCGGAAATGTAAGTATAATGTTTCAGACCTTCGATAGCCTGGGGCCGGAATTACCTGAGATTTCGCGGGCAGATGGCGGTTCGCTGTTGCTGTATATCCGCATACAAAACATCAGGCAATTCTATAAGAAGCTGAAAGAAAAGGTAACCATTCTCAAAGGATTGGAGGAAACTTTCTATGGTGCTACCGAGTTTTCTGTTCTGGATAATAGTGGATATGTGCTGACTTTTGCGGAGCATGACAACAGCCCTGCCCGAAAGGTTAATTGACAATTAACTGAAGACAAATTTGCTAACGGCCGATAAAATTTAATACCTTTGATTATGGCAAAAGAAACAGAACACAAAAGCCCACTCAGTGAGGTTTTCGGCTTTCCGATTGAAAATGATGGCGTAAAAGCAAAACGTTATCGTAAACAGAGGCTCTGTCCTTTTAACAATAAAGTACCAAACTGCACTAAAGATAAAGCAAATAATCCTTTGGGTGTTTGTAGCATCTGGCACAATGGAACGTCGGTCATTACCTGCCCCATGAGATTCAGGGAAGATTGGATTATTATCGAAAACGCCGCTGAATTTGCTTTTGGTAAGGATGCTTTGTGGACTTCCTTATCTGAAATAAAGCTTGCTGACAAAAATGGACAATCAGCAGGCAATATAGATTTTGTGCTCGTTCGATATAATGACAAAGGTCAATTAATAGATTTTGTTTCTTTAGAGGTTCAGGGAGTGTACATATCCGGAAACCTTAGAAATCCATTTAACGAGTATATTATAAAGCCTTCTAAAGACTTCAAATGGCCAAGAGGGTATAATTACCCCAAACCTGATTATTTGTCTTCATCCAGAAAAAGGTTAATTCCGCAAATGCTATATAAAGGCGGGATTTTTCAAACATGGCAAAAGAAACAAACTATTGTTTTGCAAAAGTCTTTCTTTGAAACACTTCCTTCATTACCTACGACTTCCAAGTCAAAAGCTGATATTGCCTGGTTTTTGTATGATCTGGAAATTAATCAGAAGCAAAACAATCTTGTATTAACTGATATTGTTTATACTGAATTCGAGCCAGCACTTTTAAAGGTTACAACTCCAGAAGCAGGAGATCTTTCTAATTTCGTTAGTATATTACAAAATCGACTGGACGAACATTTAGACAATAATCCTCCTGATGCACCCACATTAAATGATATAATTAAAAGTTAACCATGAGCGATCAACTTTCATTATTTAATACGAGTCAAAAAGGTAAAAATCTAAATGTTGTAAATGTGGCTTCAGTCCCTCAAAGAAGCCCTTTCAGGTATCCAGGTGGTAAAACCTGGTTAATTCCGATCGTAAGAAAATGGCTGAAACAAACAAATGAGACAAAAACCCTATTAGAACCGTTTGCAGGTGGTGGAATAGTAAGTCTTACTGCAGTATTTGAAAATTTAGCTGATAAAGCAATTATGGTAGAATTAGATAGTGATGTAGCAGCGGTATGGGAAGTTATAATAAATGGCGATCACGAATGGTTGGCGGAGAAAATCTATAATTTTGATTTAACTCCTGAAAATGCAAACTCTATTCTTCAAAAAAATGAAAAAACGATTAACGATCAAGCATTTAGTACAATACTAAAAAATAGGATTTATCACGGCGGAATAATAACAAAAGGTTCCGGACTTATTAAAAATGGTGAAAAAGGAAAAGGAATTAGATCACGTTGGTATCCTAATACACTTCGCGACAGAATTTTATCAATTGGTCAGATCAAATCAAAGCTCCATTTCAAAACAGGCGATGCTTTTAAAGAATTAGAGAGAAATAAGAATAGTAAAAATACTTTTTCTTTCATTGACCCACCTTACACCATTGCTGGTAAAAGGCTCTATACACATTTTGAGATCAACCATGACGCTCTGTTTTCACTCGTATCAAAACTTAAGGGAAAATTTATGCTTACATATGACGATACAAATGAGATTCGGGAATTAGCTATCAAATACGATCTTAATTATCGTACAATTCCTATGAAAACAACACATCATATTCAAAAGAATGAATTAATCATATCTGACAATTTTACGTGGTGGGACTAATAAAATTCTATCAAGCTATAAATTAAACAGGGTATAAATACTTTAATATTTAATCGAAATCAATGAATAAAAAGATAGGTGTTTTTTGTGGATCGAGCCTGGGTTCGAATACGGCTTTCGCCGATGCGGCGGAGGCTTTGGGCGCAGCCATTGTAAAAAACGGCGATGAGCTGGTGTATGGGGGAGGCAATATCGGGCTGATGGGTGTGATTGCCGACAAAGTGTTGGAGCTGGGCGGAAAAGTAACGGGCATCATGCCCGGGCATTTGGCCGCCCATGAAATAGCCCACCGCAAAATACAGGACCTGCAACTGGTGGAAACCATGATGGAGCGCAAAGAGCTGCTCATCAAACAATCGGATGTGTTTGTGGCCTTGCCCGGCGGCTTCGGCACCCTCGATGAGTCGTCGGAAGTCATTACCTGGAACCAGCTCAAGCTCATCCAAAAGCCTTTTGGTATCCTGAACACTAATGGGTTTTATGATCACCTGCTGGCTTTCATAGACAGGGCGGTCGAGGACAAGCTCATCCGTAAAGAACATCGCGACAGTATCTTTACGGAAGAAAATCCGGAAGTTCTGCTGGGAAAGCTAACGGAGTTTAAAGGCATTTCAATGGAGAAATGGGTTGAGGATATCAAAGCAGAAAAACGGTGATTTTGTTTGGTTTAGTAGGTTTGTAGTTGCTATGTTTTGTGAGTTACTAAGTTTGATAAGTTACTATGTTTTGTAAGTTACTAAGTTTGATAAGTTACTAAGTTTAATAAGTTACTAAGTTTTGTAAGTTACTAAGTTTTTGGGTTAATCTTGTGTTTAGGAAATTGAAAATAAAATATGAAAGTAATAGGAATCACAGGAACGATTGGTGCGGGAAAAGGGACGATTGTGGAATACCTGACCTCAGAAAAAGGGTTTTTGCATTATTCGGTACGGGCCTTTCTGGTGGAAGAGCTGGGGCGGCGCAACATGCCTGTCAACCGCGATACGATGACCTCGCTGGCCAATGAGCTACGGGCTCAGAACTCTCCTTCCTACATCACCGATGCCCTGCATGAGCGGGCAACCTTGGCCGGAAAAAGCGCGGTTATAGAAAGCATCCGCACGCCCGGCGAAATTGATTCACTCCGCACAAAGGGCGATTTTTTGCTTTTTGCGGTGGATGCAAAACCCGAAACCCGCTATCAACGCATCGTAGCAAGAAAATCGGAAACCGACAGCATCACATGGGATACCTTTCTGGATAACGAAAAGCGTGAAATGAATTCCGCCGATCCTAACAAGCAAAACCTTCGAAAATGCATTGAAATGGCCGATTACGTTTTTAATAACGACAGAAGCATTGAAGATCTTTATTCTGAAGTGGAAAAGGTTTTGGAAGAAGAAGGACTGGGCGTTTAGCTATTTTCTTTTCTTTAATTGTTTCCCGAATTGGTTAGGATCTCTCCTATTGTCCCATATCATCAGAACTGTTATTGATTCTGGTTCATCCTCATATATAATGTGGTAATCACGAACAATCTTCACACGTGCATTTCCATTATCTGTCTTTCTGCCTATTGCCGGATTCATGGCAACAAGTTGCAGAGCTTCGTCTATTAAGTATGAAAGCTTATAGCTATACGCTGAAGACTTATTTCTTTCTTTCCAATAAAGAAGTATTTTTCGATAATCAACAAGTGCCTTGCTTGTCCAAATTATTCTTTTAGCCATCCTTTTACTTTTTCCTTTACTTCATCATTGGAATAAGTATTTCCTTTAAGGATATCCAACCTTGCTTCTTCAACTACACTTTTTTGATATTCATTAAGCTCATAGGGTTCTGATTCTTCTATGTTAAGCATATGATGGAGCTCTTTCAACAAATGGATGTTGTTCGATTTTTCTATTTGAGAAATAATTTTATTCTTGAGTTCAATAGTTGTCATTACATTATGATTTATGACAAAAATAAACTTTTAAAATCCGATTTGCAATTCTTTTAGTTTCTAAAGCAGGTTTGCCTGCCATAGATATTTTCCCTAATTTTCCAGAAAATTTACAAGCTATGCCTGAAGAGAAAAAATCTACCTACAGACGCCCTTCGTGGGATGAATATTTTATGGAAATTGCCAAGACGGTTGCCACCCGCGCCACCTGCGATCGGGGGCGCGCCGGCTGTGTGGTCGTCCGCGATCGCCAGATTCTGGTTACCGGCTATGTGGGCTCGCCACGCGGACTGGCACACTGCGACGATGTAGGGCATTACATGAAAAAAGTGGTTCATGAAGACGGACACGTTTCGCAGCACTGCGTCCGCACCATCCACGCCGAACAAAACGCCATCACACAGGCCGCCCGCCTGGGAATCCCGTTGCAAGGCAGTACCATGTACGTGCGAATGACGCCCTGCCGCACCTGCGCCATGCTGATTATCAATGTAGGCGTTGAACGTGTGGTCTGCGAAAAGAAATACCACGCCGGACAAGAATCTGAAGAGATGTTCCGGGAGGCCGGGGTGAAACTCGAGTATTTTAGTGAGGAAGTCCTGAAATATAAAGACCAATAAAAAACCAACTGCTTTGAAGCTGAGATCCGGTATCATTTTCTTTCTGTTTTTAATGCTTTCTTTTTCAGGAAAACCTGCTTCAGCACAGGAACTCCCTGAAACAAGCCAGGAGGATTTTCAGCTTGAACTGCCGGATATTTTGGTGGCCGGAGTGAACCAGGACTACAAAATCATCCTTACCGATCCGGATCTCGTAGGTCATTTTGAGCAGCAAAAAATCCTGACCAACATCAACGGCAGAACTGAAGAGCTGGTTTTTGAAAATGGAGTAGCCACCTTTAACCTGAAGCTCAAACCGAAAGACGAATACGAAATACGGTCACAACTGTTTGCTTTTGAGGGAGAGACTAAAAGCATCCCTTTGTGGATGTCTGTCCTGCCACCCCTCATAGCCATACTGATGGCCCTGGTGCTGAAGGAAGTCTTTTCTGCACTTTTTACCGGCATCCTGGTGGGTACCACTATCATTTATCACTACGCCGGAAACAATCTTTTTATCTCGGTTTTTAAAGGGATATTTGCCATTGCTGAAGATTACCTCATTGAAGCCCTGTTCGACACCGGCCACCTCTCCATCATCGTATTCTCCATGCTTATCGGAGGCATGGTCAACCTGATTACCCGAAATGGCGGGATGAAGGGGGTGGTCAGTAAGCTGTCGAAATATGCCAACAACACGCAATCCGGACAGTTTGTAACCTGGCTACTGGGGGTGGCTATTTTCTTCGACGATTATGCCAATACACTGGTGGTGGGAAACACGATGCGTCCGGTAACCGATCGGCTGAAAATCTCGCGTCAGAAGCTGGCTTACATCGTCGATTCCACGGCAGCGCCCATTGCAGCCATCGCTTTTGTCACTACCTGGATAGGCGCTGAGCTAAGTTATATCCACGATGGGATTGCTTCTATTGGGTTAAGCATGAGCCCTTACACGATTTTCCTGAATTCGCTCGCTTATTCTTTCTACCCAATTTTCGCATTGTTGTTCATTGTTTTCCTGGTGTGGAAACAGCGTGATTTTGGTCCGATGTACAAAGCCGAATGTCATGCACGCAAACACGGTGTGAGTGCCGAAGATGATGCCGATGGCTTTTCCAACAAGCTCAACGAGCTGGAAGTTCCTGAACACATCCGTCCGAAAGCCTACAACGCCATTATTCCTGTCGCCATTATCATTTTAGGCACTTTAGCAGGATTGCTTTACACCGGCTGGGACGACGCTGTCTGGCAACAAGATGTATCCTTCACGAAAAAGCTTTCAGCTACTATCGGAGCGGCCGATTCCTATAAGGCACTGCTTTGGTCTTCTTTATCGGGAGTGCTGGTGGCTATTCTGATGACGCTTTCGCAGAAGCTGCTGTCGCTGAAAGATTCGGTTGACAGCCTGATTAACGGCTTCCGCACCATGCTCACGGCCATCATTATCCTGGTTATGGCCTGGTCGATAGCCACTGTGACCGAACACATGCATACCGCCGATTTTATCTCAAAAATACTGGTAGAGGTACAGATGACCCCATACCTTGTTCCGGCACTCACTTTCGTGATGGCGGCCCTGGTGGCCTTCAGCACAGGCTCTAGCTGGGGAACCATGGCGATCCTCTATCCGCTGATACTTCCGGCCTCCTGGCTCATCGCACAGGAAAACGGATTAGACACCACACAGAGTTACAACATCTTTTTTAATGTGGTATCATCCGTGCTGGCTGGCTCTGTGTTGGGCGATCACTGCTCGCCCATTTCCGACACCACCATCCTCAGCTCGCTGGCCAGTTCGTGTAACCACATCGAGCACGTCCGAACGCAACTTCCCTACGCACTGGCTGTAGGTGGTGTAGCTATTTTTGTTGGTACCATTCCTTCTGCCTACGGAGTTTCTTCATGGCTTCTCTTTCCCGCAGGAGCCCTTATTTTGTATCTTATCGTGATAGTAGCCGGAAAAAACACAGGTGAGAATGTTGGATGCAAATCTGAGTCATGACGCTACTTGAGATCCTGATTCTTTTGGTTGCCGGACTGTTGGTAGGGTTTATCAACACGCTGGCCGGCGGTGCTACTATCATCTCTCTTTCAGTGCTGATGTTTATGGGCTTGCCGCTCAATGTAGCTAACGGCACTCACCGCATCGCTGCAGCTTTTCAAACCATCACCTCTGTTTCCACCTTTCGGGCTAAAAAAGTGCTTGAATGGAAAAAAGGACTTGCTTTGGCCATTCCCGTCGTTATTGGCTCGATTGCCGGGGCGCGGGTAGCCATCGAAATCAATGAAGCCATTTTTGAGAAAATAGTAGCCATCGTAATGGTGCTTATCATGTTCCTGATTTTGCTCAAACCCCAGCGCTGGGTTGAAGGGAAGCAGGAGCTGATCGACAAAAAACTAAGCTGGAAACAAGTCCTGCTCTTTTTTTTGCTGGGCCTTTACGGCGGATTTATTTATGTGGGCATTGGATATTTTCTGCTTACCGCGATTGTTCTTTCTGTGGGCTATGATGTGGTTAAAGCCAACGCTATCAAAGTACTCATTGTGATGCTGTATGTACCCTTCACTATCGGCGTTTTTATGTGGGGCGGAATGATTGATTGGCAATATGGCCTGGTGCTGGCTGCTGGGCAAGTGGCCGGAGCATACATCGGCGCCCGCTCTGCCGTGGTGCGGGGAGCCGGCTTTGTGCGGTGGGTGATGGTAGTCTTTATCCTCTTCAGCGTATTGCACCTTACCGGGATAATGGATATTCAAAAGCTGTTGTTATCGATCTAATTCTTTTAGATGAAGTCATTGCAAATTAAACATTAAGTAGGCACGCGTCTCAGACGCGCGCAAGCTATCGATGTGGCTTTAGCTGGCGCGCGATTGCATCGCGTGCCTAATGCTCTTCGCGTTTGTAACGCTATCAACCATACTAATTTTAAAATCCTGCACTTCATTTTATACCATAAAATGTCATTGCAAATGACAAGTTCAGTCTGCACGCGTCTCAGACGCGCGCAAGCTATCGATGTGACTTTGGCTGGCGCGCGATTGCATCGCGTGCCTAATGCTCTTCGCGTTTGTAACGCGCATAGCTACACAATATCCACGACAACATCCAATACAGAATCTAATTCTGCATAATTTCTGGCTGAACTAAATAAATAATCTTCAGAGCTACTGACAATCATTTCTTTCACGGGATTTAAATGAATGTAGTTAAGTTTTTGTTTGTAAAATTTTGACGAATAAATAACTTCTGGATGATTCCCATCTTGCCATACTTTATAGTTTTTTATCCTTTTCAGCGTTTTTCCATAATATCTGAAATAAGATAAAAGCCAGTTTCTGCGACTTTCAGGTTCTTCAGTAATCTGTTCGATAAGCTTCTTCGATGTAAACTTCTTGAAATCTCTTAATATATCCGACAATGTATTTTCACCCACCCCCCTGCAAATCATATGCAAATGATTTGTCATCAAACACCAGCCGTAAATTTCTAATCCTTTATGTTGCTGACAATACTTCAACGAATCAACTATTGTAAACTTGTAATTTTTTCTTGTGAATAAATCGAACCAACCCACTACAGTTAGCGTTACGAAATAAGCTTTTTCTGGCTCATGTATCTTATACTTCTCTGACATGATGGTTATTTTTGAGGCAAAGCACTAATATAAGGAAAAAGAATCGAAGTCCCGGATTAATTTTGGTATTAGATAGGCACGCGTCTCAGACCGCCAGCTAATGCTGTGGCTTTAGCTGGCGCGCGATTGCATCGCGTGCCTACTACTTTCAGCGTTTGTAACGCTATCAACCATACTAATTTTAAAATCCTGCACTTCATTTTATACCATAAAATGTCATTGCAAATGACAAGTTCAATCTGCACGCGTCTCAGACGCGCGCAAGCTATCGATGTGGCTTTGGCTGGCGCGCGATTGCATCGCGTGCCTACTACTTTCAGCGTTTGTAACGCTATCACCTAAACAAATACAACATGCACCTTATTTTCCGGATGTACTACAAAGTTAAACTGGTCTTTAAACCTATCGATTTCAAGGATACGTTTCCGGTCGATCCACTCGGCCAGGCGGTGATATTTTTGTCCGTATTTGTCTTTCTTAAACATGAACTTACGGACCATTTTGCGGCCCACCACATAATCATGTGCATCGCCCAGTGCTTCCTGGAGGTTTTTAAACTCTTTGAGGGTGAACTCTTTACTGTTAATTCTTAGCTTCCTGACCTTCAACATCTCCATCAGGTACACAACCTTTTTAAAATCCTTCCTGCTTTCGTGCATCACATCATCATCACTGATAAAATGCGGCATTTCCAGTCTTGCTTTTTCAAGTAAAAGCCCGGCCTGGCTTTCAGCTTCGCGCAAAAGCATTTCATCTGAGAGTATGTGCGAAAGCGGGACTTTTACCATTTCGAAATGCATCTGTGGCATAAAATCGTGTTTATGCACCTGAAATCTTCGTTTCGCTTTTTGCAGTCGCTTCACCATATATTTCTGAAGTGCCGGAATACTGATGCTTAATTCATGCGCAGTATCATTTAAACGCTGCATCTGCACCTGCCGGTCTCTTATCGGCGAAAGCAGCTTAAAGAAACTCCGCTCGTTGGCGATGCTTTCATCGGCCACAATTTGCTCATCGAATAAAGAAAGAAACCACATTAAAACACGCATGCGCTTCACAGATACCCGAAAATCATGAACGGCTTCCTCATCAAAATCATCCTTAACCGATTGCATATTCATAAAGGCTGTTTCAATCTGTTTGTCAGCATATTCAATGATATACTCCTTAAAAGGAATTCTTTCCGCTGATTTCTCTTTAAACATCTATACCTCCAATTAGCAAGACACTATTTTTCAACGAATTCATCTTTAAAAATAAGACAAATTTTCTATTCTGTAAAGTACTTTTCTAAAGCCAAAAAAGCCCGATACAGTATATCAAAACTGAACCGGGCTTTCATAACCTTGCTTTAAGGATTGCTTATCCGAAAAGTCCTCCCAGAAAACCCTTTTTCGGCACCGCCTGATAACCTGCGGCTTCAAAGGCTTTCTTTATGTCTTCTTCATTCACATTTCCTTCAATGGTTACTTCACTTTCCTTGCCTTTCAGATCCACATTCCAGTTCTGGATATCCAGTTCTTCGAGATGTGGTTTCACCTTGCTCACACATCCGTTGCATGTCAGGTTCGATTTAAACTTCATTTTATTACTCATTAATTCCTCCTCTTTTTTATTGATGATACAAAAATTCAAATTCTTAGTTCAATTTCATTCTTTTAAGTCGCAGACTGTTGGTCACCACCGATACGGAGCTGAATGCCATTGCCCCTCCGGCAATCATCGGGCTCAACAGCAAGCCAAACGCCGGATAAAGCGCTCCTGCCGCCACGGGTATGGCGATGACATTGTAAAAAAACGCCCAGAAAAGATTCTGTTTAATCTTTTGGTTGATGGCTGCTGACAGCGCAAAAGCTTCTGCGAGGTGTTGCATGTCGGAGTGCATTAAAGTAATATCTGCCGTATCCAACGCGATATCCGAGCCGGAGCCCATAGCAATGCTCATATCGGCCTGCGCCAGTGCAGCAGCATCATTCACTCCATCGCCGGTCATCGCCACCGTGCGTCCTTCACGCTGGTATTTTTCCACAAAGTCCTTCTTCTGTTCCGGAAGCAAAGAGGCATGCACTTCTTCAATTCCGGTGGTTTCGGCAACCTCTTGTGCAGCTTTCCTAATATCACCAGTAAGCATCACCACCCTGATTCCTTTGCCTTTGATGTTTTCGATAACGGAACGGGCATTTCCCTTCACTTTATCCTTCAAAATGCAAACGCCTACCGCTTTATCTGCTTCAGCAAAATATACCGCTGTGCCAACAGCACTCTCTGCTTTTTGATTTAAGCTTTCGCTGATGCGGATTTTCTTTTCTTCCATCAGCCTGAAATTCCCGGCAAGATAAGTAGTGTTACCAACAGATGCCTCAACGCCTTTACCACTGAAATTAGTAAAGCCATCAAACTTCACTTCCTGACCATTTTTATTTTTCAGATAGGAAGTAATGGCACCGGCCAATGGATGCTCACTCTTCTGCTCCAGCGCATAAAACACGGAAGACAATTTCTTTGATTCTGCTGATGTTTCCCAAACGAGCTCTTCCACTTCCGGATGTCCGTGGGTGACTGTTCCGGTTTTATCGAGAATGAGGGTGTCCACTTTTCGTGCCCGCTCCAAACTTGCTGCACCTTTTACGAGGATGCCCCGTTCGGCACCACGCCCAATCCCGGTCATCAGGGCTGTGGGCGTTGCCAATCCGAGCGCGCAGGGGCAGGCGATAATTAACACGCTAATCATTGTTACAAAAGCATGCGAGAACGAAGGTCCGGCCCAAAGCCAGATTCCGAAGGTCAACAGGGCAATACCAATGACCACCGGAACAAATACAGAGGCGATTTTATCCACCAGCTTTTGCACGGGTGGCTTGCTGCCCTGGGCTTGCCGCACGGTGTCGATAATACGCGAAAGATAAGAGGCTTCGCCCACGGCAGTTGCTTTGAGCGTCAGGCTTCCATCCTGGTTCAACGTTCCGCCATAGACGGTGTCTCCAGCGTTTTTCTCCACAGGCACCGATTCTCCGGTCATCATCGATTCATTAACAGAAGAACTTCCTTCGCTGATTTCGCCATCCACAGGGATACGTTCGCCCGGGCGGACGAGAATGGCATCGCCTTCTTTCACCTCCGAAAGTGGTTTCTCAACGTTTTCTCCGTCTTCTATCACAATTACCGTATCAGGCTGTAGCTGCATCAGTTTTCTGATAGCTGAGGAGGCATTACCTTTGGCGCGCTCTTCCAAAAAACGCCCCAGCAATATCAGCGTGATGATCACCACCGCCGACTCATAGTAAACATCGGCCGAAAGGCCTTGCGAAAGCATCAACTGTGGATAAACTGTATTAAAAACACTGAAGAGAAAAGCAATGCCTGTACCTAAAGCAACCAGCGTGTCCATATTAGCCGAGGCATGTCGCAACTGTTTCCAGGCAATGACATAAAATTCGCGTCCGGCATAAAAAGCCACAGGGAGGGTCAGTGCCAGCAGGAACCATTCTTGGTAAGGCAACAGGTTCTTAAAAAACATCGACAGCAGGAATACAGGCAATGAAAAGGCTGCGGCTACCCAAAGCTTTCTTTTGCGGACGGCATACGCTTTCTCTTCTTCTGCTTCGTAATTTTCGTTGTTGATGACCAGCTCGTAGCCGATTTGATCCACATTGCCGGCCAACTGTTCTTCTGATACCTCAGCGGGCTCAAACTTCACTTTAACAGAACTGTCGGCAAAATTCACCGTAGCTTCTTCCACCCCACCGAGGCTATTAAGCATGGTTTCCACGCTGGAAGCGCAAGACGCACAGGTCATTCCTTTAACAGGATATATCTTTGTTTTTATTGATGTCATAACATCGGCAAAACTACTTCAGCCATCCCGGAAAGGTATTATACAATTTTGGAAAAGGTTTGTATCAGCAGGGGTACTTGCTATTTAGCATCAAAGTTCAATATTAATTAATAGTTTTATAGCTGATTAATCGACATAATCAATATTCTCAAATTCCTTTAAAACAACAAGAGAATTCTCTCTGACAGCATAAGACTCTTTTTTAAGCTTATCCCTAAGCACTTTCCTCCTTTGAACCTGATTATGATGTTGGATAGCTTGATTGATATATTTGTTTCGGGCTTTTCCAGGATATACTAAAACATCTTTAATCTCTTTAAGAATATGTTGATTGATTTTTAACAAAACGCGTTTCATAATATTGCTATTAAGCAGAAAAAACAAATGATTCCTAATTTAAGGATGTTTACACTCCTAGATCTCATCCAACGACTTCCTGGGCTGTTCGTTCATTTCTTTGAATTCCGATGGACTAAGTCCTGTGATTTGCTTAAACTGCCGGCTCAGGTGCGATACGCTCGAATATCCGAGCCTGAAAGCAATCTCCGAAAGGGTGAATTCCTTATAAGTCAGCAGTTCCTTTACTTTTTCAATCTTTTGCAGGATGATGTATTTTTCGATAGTGATGCTTTCCTTTGAAGAAAACACTTTACTGATTTGATGGTAGTCGCGGTTCAAATTCCTCTGAAGGTAATCTGAGATATTCTCGTTCATTTCTTCTTCATTGGCATGATGAATCCGGTCTATCACCAGCGATTTTACCTGGTTGATCAGCTTTACTTCGGCATCCTGCAAAAGCTCAAAACCCAGGCGCTGCAACTCTTTGCTGATAAGCGACAAATCCACATCATCGTCTTCGGCCAGAAACTTTACTTCGCCCAGTTTAACATTAATCACCTCGTATCCCAGCTCAAGAAACAGATCTTCTACCGCCCTGATGCACCTGGGACAAACCATGTTTTTAATGTGTAGAACCTGTGTTTTCATAAGCTGATGCATTTGTTGCCTTTTCAGTTTTAACCAAATGAATTACGTTCATGTTCGAGGCAGAAAGCATTAAATGCCTTTATTACCCATTCATTCTCTCAAAAATACAAAATATCTTCA
>JAASSU010000337.1 GCA_021767705.1 Bacteroidota bacterium
CCAGATCAAAAGACCTTTGAAAGATGGTCTTCAAGTTCAATCGGGCAAAAGCGAACTGCTGAATGATTTTTATCGTGTTTTTGCCGAAAATATGCGCGATCTCGGTTCGCCTGTTCATGCCAGGAGTTTCATCGCTGCTACCCTTGAAGACTTAGAGGCGTCACGTTTATTTGTCGTCTATCGGGGGAACACTCCGCTTGCCTGTTCGATGGTTTTGGGGTGTGGAGACGCCTTGTTCAATCCATGGGCCTCATCATTAAGACGGTACAGCCGCATGAGCCCCAACATGCTGCTCTATTGGAGTATGCTCGAATATGCCTGTGACAACGGATTTCAGAGTTTTGACTTCGGTCGTTCGACACCGGAAGAGGGGACTTTTAAATTCAAACAACAGTGGGGAGCCTTGGAACAACCCCTTCATTGGGACGTTTTTTCACAGAACGGGCAGCACAACAGCGACGCATTGCCGGATCAGAAATCAAAGTTTGATGCAGCAGTAGGATTCTGGGCAAAAATGCCGGTCTCGATCACACGGCTGATCGGACCACCTCTGCGAAAACATATCGGTCTTTAAGATGCGCATCGGACGAACCCTGCCCCCGGCAGCATCTCCAATCGGATGGAAAAGTTTTTTTCATGGACTGGTCGGATTGGGTCATGGGGAAAAAGAGCTGGAGCGTTTTAAAGGCGAATTCTGCAGCTATTTCGGCAAGCGCCATTGTTTTCTGGTGTCATCGGGTAAAGCTGCTCTGACTCTGATTTTGCGGGCACTTAAAGAGCGATATCCCGGGCGGTCTGAGGTGATTATCCCCGCCTATACCTGTTATTCGGTCCCTTCAGCCATTGTCCGGGCCGGTCTGGAGATCAGGCTCTGCGATCTCGCGGAAAACAGTTTTGATTTTAATTACGAGCAACTGGCTCCCATGCTTGAGAGCAAAAGGGTGCTGGCGGTTTTATCAACACATTTGTTCGGCCTCCCGGCTAATGTGGCGCGTTTGCAAGGGATGACCGATGATCCAGAAATCACGGTCATTGAAGATGCTGCCCAGGCGATGGGGAGTGAATATCGGGGTCGGCAACTGGGCACCCTGGGCGATGTCGGTTTCTTCAGCCTGGGGCGTGGCAAAGCTTTGTCCACGGTAGAAGGGGGTGTGATACTAACCAATGACAATTCTCTTGCCGAGGTGATCCAGAATGAGTATGGCTCTCTTCCGGAATATACAGCAACAGATACACTTAAACTGATTCTATATGCCGTTGCGCTGAATCTGCTCATGCACCCCTGGCTGTTCTGGTTGCCCAAAAGTCTGCCGTTTTTAAAGCTCGGGGAAACTATTTATGATACCGATTTCAGCATCAAAAAACTGACCTCTTTTCAAGCGGGTCTAGGACGTTACTGGCGCAACACCCTGGCTAATTCGAAACAAATTCGATCTATGCATGTGAGCAACTGGGAATCGGTTATTACCGGCTCTTTTACCTCCACACAAGAAAGCACACCCTATCCACTGATACGATTTCCGGTGATAACGGACAGTCATCAAGCAGCCATCTCAATTATGCGTCAAAGTGAGGATGCGGGGCTTGGCATCGCTTGGTCATACCCAACTGCAATCCACCGTATACAACAGATCTGCGATCAATTTCGTGGCCTAGAATACCCGAATGCAGTTTTTGTAGTACAACGCTTGATCACCCTGCCGGTACACCAATACCTCTCCAACAGGGATGTGGTAGCGATTGCACGCCTTTTCAGCAAAACCGGGGTTGCCCCGTTGAGACCCTTGAAGAAAAACAATAGCAGAACAATCAATAACAGGAGCAACGATGAATCCTAAAAATTTCGAACTGATTAGTATCGCCTACTATATCGCGCCACGCCATATGAGAGCCATACAGGGCACCAGTAAAAGTTGATAGAAGCTACGTTTTAATCGAACTGACCGATTTTAACGACGAATTGGACGAGTTCAGATATTTTTTGCTTAGTTAAAGTGCTTTTACTGATACGCAGAAAAGTTGAGAAGAGATAAAGCTGTTCTTTGCTGATACTAGATCTCTTTTTCTGCTTAATGTATTTTCCCCTGAGAAAGAAGAATTGTGAGATTAGAAACAAATAGAGAAATTGATAAAGAAAAGTGGGATTCCATGGTTGCTTCTTTTTGTGGATCTATTTTTCATATGAGCGTCTGGGAAAAATTTATTACTATCAGACAGCCAAATTCCACCCCACTTTTTTTTACGCTTTTAGATGATACCGGTAGTGTTATTGGATGTGCATTGGGTTTTAAAGATTGCTCGAAAAATAGACTCAAGAGCTATTTGAGATGTCATCTTTGGTTTGATTCTATGCCTCTTGTACTTGCCTCTGATAACTCTATAGAGTGCACCTTTTTAAATATGATTCAGGAATATGCTTTGCGGCATGGGTATACAAGCATATCTATTGGTAGCTTTGCTTCAAAAGACCTTGGGGATTGTTTGACAAGTTTGAATTATAGTAAAAAAGAAAGATTAGAGTTTATCGTACCTCTAGAGTGCCCTGAAGAAACTAATTATGCGGGCTTGTCAAAATTACGGCGAGACAATATTAAACGTGCCTCAAATAAAGGGCTGAAATGTGTTGAGTTGTCCAACAGTAAAAGCGCTGAGCAGCTTTGTAGAATTAATGAAATTATAACAAGTCGAGTTGGCGATAAGACGGGTCTACCGAAATCCTCTCATTCACCCTGTGTTCTCAATCAGTATAAAGTCTTATTAGAGAGTAAATATACTAAAGCATGGGCAGCTGTACTAGACGAAGAAGTAGTAAGTATTGCACTGTTCGGTTTTACCAATCATATGGCTGTTTATATTTCAGGCGGTAGTGATCAAAAGGGGCTGAAATTGCAGGCATCTTCTTTTCTTTTGTGGTCAAGTTTACAAAACTTTCGTTTGTTAGGAGTAAAAAATTTAAGTCTTGGTGGTTGCTCAATTTCTGCAACTAGTGAAGATAATAATGAACATGGAGTTTATCTGTTTAAAAAATCTTTTGGTGGTAAGATACTGAAATGTACTAGTGGAGAAAAAATCCTGGAAAAATATAGATATGAACTAGATAGAAGGTTAAAAATTATAAATCACAAAATAAAAGACTATTTATATATTTAAAATCATCAAGTTAAGGGTAAATTGATATAGTGTGAGGTTAATGATCGTATGAGTTATTCAAGACGCTTATTCCTGAAGATATCTCTTGCTTTTGCAGCGTTATCAAGTTCTGTCTTTTATTTTTCAAAAAAAAGTAGAGCAGAGAGCGGTTCTTTGTTGCCTGGCAAAAGCAATGCTACTGGCA
>JAASSU010000338.1 GCA_021767705.1 Bacteroidota bacterium
GAGGATTTCCGTATCGAAGACACTATTCCTGATGATGAGGTGGTTGTTACCATTTCGCACCTGGGATATATTAAACGCACGCCATTAACAGAGTATCGTGTGCAGAACAGGGGAGGGAAAGGTTCGCGTGGAACAAGCATGCGTGAAGATGATTTTGTGGAATACATGTTTGTAGCCACCAACCATAATTATATGCTGTTCTTCACCGAGCAGGGTAAATGTTTCTGGATGAGAGTGTTCGAAATTCCGGAGGGAACCAGAAGCAGCAAAGGCAGGGCCATACAAAACCTGATCAATATCGACCCGGAGGATACCATTAAAGCATTTATCAATGTGAAGGGGCTTGATGACGAAGAGTATATCAATAATAATTACATTGTTTTTGCCACCCGCAAAGGACTGGTGAAGAAAACGCCTCTTGAGGCTTTCAGTCGCCCGCGTTCAAATGGTATCAATGCGATTACAATCCGCGAAAGCGATGAGCTCTTAAAAGCACAACTCACCGATGGCAACAGCAATATTTTAATAGCAGCGCGCTCAGGTAAGGCCATTCGCTTCCATGAAGGTAAAGTACGATCAATGGGAAGAAATGCTTCCGGGGTCAGAGGAATTGCGCTTTCAAGCGATGACGACAGGGTAGTGGGGATGGTATGTTTGGCCAGTGAAGAGGCCGATATTCTCGTTGTATCGGAAAAGGGATACGGCAAGCGTTCTTCATTCTCCGAATACCGCGAAACCAACCGTGGCGGAAAGGGAGTGAAGACGTTGAACATTACTGACAAAACCGGGGCGCTGGTTTCTGTGGATAGTGTAACTGATAAGGATGATATCATCATCATCAACAAAAACAGTATCATGATACGTACGTCTGTTGAAAGCCTCAGAGTGCTCGGCAGGGCAACACAGGGTGTGAAGCTGATCTCAATGAAGGAAGGAGATGAAATTGCTGCTGTTGCAAAAGTTGAAGTAAGCGACCAGGAAGAAGAGACTGGTGATGAAGATTTGTCGGGCAGTCATGAAACTGATAACGAGACATCTCCGGGAAAAGAATAGTTAATGAAGTTTTTTGGCAGAGATTTTGCGTGAATTGAAACTGAATTAATAATTTTGTTCGATAATAAAGAGGGTTAAACCAGAAAGCAATAAACAAACCAAAAGCATACAAAAAATGAAAAGAATAGCTATTATTTCAATGCTTATCATAGCAGGAACGTTAATGTCATTGGCACAGAATCACAAAGTAGTAAGTGCTTATAATGCGCTAAGAAAAAACAAACTCGATGAAGCTGTTGAGTCAATTGAGCCGGCCATTGAGCACAGAAAGACCAAAGATGAAGCTAAAACATGGTATTACAGGGGAAACGTATACCTTTCTCTACACTTAACGGATAAGGAAGAGTATAAAAATCTCGCTGATAATCCATTAAAGATTGCGCTCGAATCTTACCAAAAAGCACTGGAATTGGATGAAAAAGAGAAGTTCACTGACGATATTAACGACAGAATGAAGTATGTGAGTGAGCAGTACTTCAATAAGGGTGTGAATGAATACAAGTCAAAACAGTATGAAGCTGCTTCTAAATCTTTTGAAAAAGCAGCAAGCCTTGTAAAAAAGTATAAAGGACAGATAGACACCACAGCAGTTTATTATACTGGTAACAGTGCCGATTTAGCAGGAAATAAGGAAAGAGCCATGAAGTATTATTCTAAAGCCAAAGAACTGGATTATGATAATGTTGCTCTTTACACCTCGCTTTCAAGACTCTACACCACAAAAGGGGATACTACCAAGGCACTTGAAGTATTGCAGGAAGGGAAGGAGAAGTATAATGAGAATTTTGATCTGATCATTACAGAAACAAATATTTACCTGGCACAGGGAAAAGCTGAGAAAGCACTTGAAAACCTGAAAATCGCAGTGAAGAAAGATACCGCCAATCCATCTATTTGGTTTGCTGTTGGAACAAACTACGATAAGATGATGAAGGAGCAGGAAAGCGATTCGATTAAGCAAATGATGATGGAAGAAGCAGTGAAAGCGTATAAAAAAGCTTTGGAGCTTAAACCGGATTATTTTAAGCCGGCGTTTAACCTCGGTGCCATTTATGTGAACAGAGCTGCTGAGCTTCAGAATATTGCAAGTAATCTTCCTTTGAGTGCGACAGAAAAATATAATGCGCTGAAGAAAGAAGCCGACAGCATGCTGCAAAAAGCACTGCCTATGCTCGAACTTGCTCACGATATCAAGCCAAAAGATATTAATACGATGAGCTCACTTAAGGAGATTTATGCGCGACTTAATAAACCTGAAAAGTTAAAGGAAATTAACCAGGAGTTGCAAAGCGCAACCTCCGGGGAATAATACTCCTTGAAAAGATGTTACAATTCCGCTGCTCAAAAAGGGTAGCGGATTTTTCTTTTTATCCGTTTCTATAATATAAACTTTATTGAACATAACATTAGTTATAGGACATATATACCGGAATATTCTGACAGATGTTCAGACAAACCTTAAAACTTTCTATTTTTGTAAAAAACAAGCTATAAATGACTATTAAAGATAACCTTCTTAAAATAAAATCGCAATTGCCGGAGCATGTGACGCTGGTGGCCGTTTCAAAAACAAAACCCAACGACGCCATTCTGGAAGCATTCTACGCCGGTCATAAAATCTTTGGAGAAAACAAAGCCCAGGAGTTAATCGCTAAACAACCCGAATTGCCTGGTGACATCAAGTGGCATTATATTGGACACCTGCAATCGAACAAAGCTAAATACCTGGCACCTTTTGTAGATTTGGTTCATTCGTTGGATAGAAAAAAAATTATCAAAGAACTAAACAAGGAAGCTAAAAAGAACAATCGCATCATCAAGGGCTTACTTCAGTTTCATATTGCTGAAGAATCTTCTAAATTTGGATTATCTTTGGATGAAGCGGTTGAGATTTTAAAGGACGATGGCTTGAAAAATTATCCCAACATCAACATTGCTGGTGTTATGGGAATGGCGACTTTTACGGACGATGAAGACCAAATAAGGAAGGAGTTTAAACAACTTAAATCTGTTTTTGACACATTGAAAACTGATTTTTTCGCTGATAAAGAATCATTTAAAGAAATTTCGATGGGTATGTCGAACGACTATCAGATTGCTATTGAAGAAGGCAGCACGATGGTCAGGATTGGGAGCTCGATTTTCGGACCAAGAAATACATCAAAATGAAAAAACTTATATTACTGATAATTGGTATGTTATCCATTTCAGCCCTGTGTGCACAACAAACTGTGGTTTATCACCTTTTTGAAGATTCCACGCAGGTTTATGCCTATACC
>JAASSU010000339.1 GCA_021767705.1 Bacteroidota bacterium
AGATGAAGCTTCCGAGCGCACACCGCCCCGACAGCCAGGGCATCTGCTTTCTCGGAAAAATCAACTACCGCGACTTTATCCGGCAGCATGTGGGCGAAATGCCGGGCGAAATCAGGGAGCTGGAAACCGACCGGCTGCTGGGAGAGCACGAAGGCTATTGGTTTCACACCATTGGTCAGCGCAAAGGGCTCGGGCTGAGCCAGGGGCCCTGGTTTGTAATTAAGAAGGATACGCAAAAAAATATCATTTTTGTCTCGAAAGGATACGATCCGCAGTCGCAATACGGTGATCTGATCCCGATGGAGGATTTTTTGTTTATCACTGAAAACCCTTTTGCCGACCTGGAAAAAGGTGAGCGTATTACATTCAAAATCCGTCACACTCCCGAGTTTGCTGAAGGAACGATGTATAAAACAGCTTATGGTTATGCCATAAAATCAGATAAAAAAATCTCCGGAATCGCTCCGGGGCAATTTGCGGTGGTTTACGACGCCAAAACAGACATTTGCCTGGGCAGCGGTGTTATTTCCGATTAAACTTCTCTCACTCATTCATTGTTTATTGGTTTTATTAGGATTTGTAATCCGGATAATCATTCATTATCTTTAGGATTTCAATTCAGAATATTCACCAAAATTTTTTGCCATGAAGCTATACAAACTATTTTTTATCGCCCTTTTCGGGATGTTTCTGCTTGTTAGTGAGCCTGTTGTTGCACAGGATACTTTTCCTGAAACCCATTATTGTTATGTAAGACTCGAAGGAAAAATTGATAAGCGCCTGTCTGTAGAAGTGGATTTGGGCGAAAGCGAGCTTGCCGATGAACTCGAAGACCAGATTGAAGACGAACTTAAAGGTTACCGTTCTTATGTTCAGATACTTCAGTATTTTCTGGAAAGAGATTACAAGCTCGAAAAAACCTTCGACCAGGTCTTCTTTTCTTCCTCGGGTGGGGGCAGCGAAGGGCTTGCCTTCCTCTTTAAACGGCCCGGTGTGGAAAACTAAATTTTTCCATCGCTATCCTTAAACAGGTCAGGAAAGAAAGGTTAGAAAACAAAAAACGCCTTGAAGCAATTTCAAGGCGTTTTTTTATGATTTGCACCAGAAGACTATTCTTCCTCTGCCTGTGCTTCTTCGTATTCTTTCAGCAGCTTTTGCTGGATATCGCCAGGAACGGCCTGGTAAGAATCGAATTTCATAGAGTATTCTGCGCGGCCGCTGGTAAGTGAACTCAATGCGGTGGCATAGCGGTCCATCTCTGCCAAAGGCACCTTAGCACGGATAAACTGATACTTTCCTTCACCTTCCATCCCTTCGATGATGGCACGGCGGCCCTGCAGGTCGGTCATCACATCACCCATCTTTTCTTCAGGTACTTTCACCTCAACAAAATAGATAGGCTCCATAATTTTCGGACCAGCTTCTTTAAAGGCCTGGCTAAAGGCATTACGTCCGGCGGTTTTAAACGAAATTTCGTTCGAGTCAACCGGGTGCATTTTACCATCGTAAACATTCACCACGATATCACGGGCGTATGATCCTGTGAGTGGCCCTTCTTCCATCCGTTCCATCAAACCTTTGAGGATAGCCGGGAAGAATTTCGCGTCGATAGATCCACCAACAATACAGTTGTTCAGAATCAGCTTACCACCCCAGTTCATATCATATTCCTGCTTATCGCGGATAGGATAGGTCTTCTGGTCTTCCATTCCTTCATGATAAGGCTGAATCATCAGGTGCACCTCACCAAACTGCCCTGAACCACCTGACTGCTTCTTGTGACGATAAGATGAAGAAGCTTCTTTTGTAATGGTTTCGCGGTAAGGAATTTTTGGCGAGAACGTTTCAATTTCGATATTGTATTGGTTGTTGAGATACCACTTCACCGTGTTGATGTGCAGCTCACCATAGCCCTTCAGAAGGATTTGCTTCAGCTCACGAGAGTATTCAATGACCATCGTTGGATCGATTTTATGAATTTCGTTGAGCGCGGCACCCAGCTTTTCATCGTCGGAACTGTTCACTGGCTTGATAGCAACCACATTAATAGGCTCAGGGAATTCAATGGGCTTAATAACCGCAGCGTTTTTCGGATCGTGAAGCGTGGTGTTGGTATGCGCATCTTTGAGCTTGATAGTTGCTCCGATATCTCCGGCCACCATTTCGTCAACCTTCTCGCGTTTCTTTCCGGCAATGGCCATCACCTGCGATACACGCTCTTTGGTTCCTTTGTCAGAACTAATTAAATCCTGACCTTCAGCAATTTTACCCCCATAAACTTTAAAATAAGAAACCTCACCCAAGTGTTGTTCTATGGATGTTTTGAATACGAACAGTGTAGTAGGATCGTCCGTTTTGCAAGTAAATTCCTTGCTTCCGTCAGCGGTTTCGCGTTTGCCGCTTTGGTCCGGCGATGGTGCGTTGTTGGTAATAAACTCCATTATCCTTGCCACACCCATATTTTTCTTTGCAGAAGAAACCAGCAGAGGGAAAACATCCCCGTTAAGGAGACCCATTCTTAAACCGCGAATAATATCTTCTTCGGCTAATGTATCTTCTTCAAAGAATTTTTCCATGAGTTCTTCTTCGCCTTCAGCAGCAGCTTCAACCAATGCCTGGTGCAGCTCATCTGCCTTGTCTTTTTCATCAGCAGGAATATCCAGAACCTCAGGCTTGCCCCCGTTGGCCGGAAACTTGAACATCTTCATCTGCATTACGTCAATCACAGCGTCAAACTCCAGGCCGGCGTTTACGGGATACTGAACGAGCGTTACTTTTTCTCCAAACTCTTCTTTGAGTTTGCGTACATTTTCATCAAAGTTGATGTTTTCATGGTCTACGTGGTTAAGAGAAAAAATTACCGGCTTATCCATTTCCCTGGCATAGTTGAAATACCTTTCAGTGCCAATTTCAGGACCATTCTGTGCATTAACAGAAATAAGAGCGGTATCGGCAACAGTTAATGCCGAAAGAACTTCTCCCTTGTAATCCGGGAAACCGGGAGTGTCGAGAATATTGATTTTTTTGTTTTTGTGCTCGGCGAAAAGCAAGGTGGAAGAGACTGAGTTTTGCTTCTCGAGTTCGATAGGACGATAGTCTGATATTGTATTTTTGTCATCGATGTTTCCTAAACGGTTGATATAACCGCTCTCAAATAACATCGCCTCGGCCAGACTCGTCTTGCCCGATTTTGCAGCACCTACCAAAGCAATGTTTCTGATGTCTGTTGTTTGATATACCTTCATATTTATTCTGATTATAAGTAGTTTTACTTGTATTCGTCAATTTTGGCCGGTCAAAATTATGAAAAATGTATTGAATTCTAAAAAGAA
>JAASSU010000340.1 GCA_021767705.1 Bacteroidota bacterium
ACCTTCCGCAAATTGCCGGAAAAAGTGATGACCACCTTTTTGCTTACAAAGAAGTTGAAAACGGAAAGACTTATTCGCATTTGAAAAAACTTCTTCCTGAGCAACGTGTTGAAGAACTGGCTAAGATGCTTAGCGATAACAAAGTTACTGAAGCGGCTTTAGCTACCGCTAAACAATTAATGAAATCAAATTAATCAATAAACCATTGATATGAGCTATAATTTACTGAAAGGAAAAAAAGGAGTGGTTTTCGGTGCCTTGAATGAAAATTCCATGGCATGGAAAATTGCTGAGCGCGCATACGAGGAAGGTGCCGAGGTGTTATTGTCAAACACACCTGTATCAATCAGGATGGGGAATGTGAAGCAACTGGCCGAAAAGCTGAACAGCCAGGTAGTGCCCGCTGACGCAACTAAAGTTGAGGATATCAAGAAGGTTTATGAAGCTGCAAAAGAGCAATTTGGAGGTTCATTTGATTTTATCCTGCATTCCATCGGGATGTCTCCCAACGTCAGGAAAAAAGTGCCTTATGATGCGTTGGATTACACAAAATTTGAGCAAACCATCGATATCTCAGCCATCTCTTTCCATAAGATCATTCAGACCGCCAAGCAGATGGACGTGATTAACGAATGGGGCTCTATTGTGGCGCTTTCATATATTGCCGCCCAGCGAACACTTTTCGAATACAACGACATGGCTGAAGCTAAGGCATTGCTTGAATCGATTGCCCGGAGCTTTGGTTACATCTATGGCAGGGAGAAAATGGTACGCATCAACACCATCTCGCAATCGCCCACCCCAACCACTGCCGGCAGCGGCGTTAAAGGCTTCGACGGCTTAATGGATTTTACCGAGCGGATGTCACCTCTCGGAAATGCCGATGCCGATGACCTGGCAAACTACTGCATCACACTGTTTTCCGACCTCACAAAGAAAGTGACCATGCAGAACCTTTATCACGATGGCGGGTTCTCGAGCATGGGTATGAGCAAGCGGGCTATGTTTATGTATAACAAAAGCTTAAACTGCGACGAATGTGACGATTAACAAACAAAAAGCCGGCAATTCAGATTGCCGGCTTTTTGTTTGTTCTTACAAGACAGGTTATTTCCGAACTAAGAATTTCTGCATCGGGCTATTTCCTGCTTTTACAAAATAAACCCCGGTTTTGTAACCTGACAGATTTATCGATGTGCTTTGCCCTTCGGCAACGAAGCTCTCAAGCAATTTTCCATTGAGATTATAAACGCTCACGACCAAATCAGATTTCGCTAAATCCAGGTTCAGGAAATTGGCAGCGGGGTTAGGATAAATCCCTTCAACAAGGCTGACATCTTCAATGCCAACATCGTTAATTTGATAGCTTACCGAATTAGTTTTGATTTCGTCTCCTGTTGTACCTCCATTTCCGTTAGCTACGTTAACCGCTGTGTAGAATGTAACGTCGCCATCTACTTCAGGGGCCACCCAGTTTGCAGACCATGTCCTGCTGTTTTCCTGTGGGGTGGTTCCCTCAAGGGTGTGGGTCACAGCATTGTCAAAATTAATCAACTGTGTAGATTCAGAATCCGTCACCTGGAATTCACCTACTTTGTTTCCTGATTCATCCTCGGCAGTTACTTCAAAACCAAAACGTCCGGCGTCGTTGTCGGAAATACTAATGGTAATCTCGTAGGTTTCTCCCGGAACAAATCCTGCTTCGGGGATATTGGAAGAAATGAGCCCGTCAGTAGGTGTGGCATTGTGTGCAGGTTACGCCTCCATCTCCCGGAGAGCCTGTTTTTCCTCCCGGCGAGTTCGAGCTGTAGTTTACTCCTGAGGACAGAAAAACAAAGGTTCCAGCCGCAGCAATCAATAAAAAAATGGTGTAAAAATAATTTTTCATAATCGATAGTTTAGATTCATTTAAAAGCTAAACAATGCCTGAGGGTGTTTGTTCTGAAATTATTATTTATATCTATTTGGAATACTTCTTTTAAGCAGAAGAATACTAACATATGATGAAGAAAATTTTGGGTTTCCTGTTCTCCATGCAGTTGATGGGGATACTAATCATAATATTTGCCGTAGCCAGTGGCACCGCCACCTTTATCGAAAACGACTTTGGAACACCAACTGCACGGGCACTTGTTTACGATGCCACCTGGTTTGAAATTGTCTTGTTTCTTTTAACTGTCAACCTTATCGGGAGTTTTGTCAAATACAGGGTGCTCAAGCGCTCAAAACTCTCCATTATTGTTTTCCATTTCTCGTTTATCGTTATTTTTATCGGTGCAGCCATCACGCGCTACCTGGGGTATGAAGGCTCAATGCATATCAGGGAAAACAAGACCTCCAACACCATCCGCTCATATGAAGATTATCTCCACATTGCAGATGGGAGCGATACCAGCACCTTCGAAGTCACTTTTGCTGATGGTATCAATAATAAGTTCTCCACCACAGAAAACGTGAATGGCCAGGACATCCAGATAGAATTAAAGGATTTTATACCCAATGCCACCGAATCTCTCATCGAAGTTACTGATGGTGAACCTGTACTGACCTTCAGCATGATTCAGGATAACAAACGACAGGTTTCCTACGTCCGCGATGGGCAAATGCGGATGCTTTATTCGAACCTTTTCGGGATGAATGTGGAGGCCGAAAATGCTATTGTTTTCAGCAATGAAAACGACAGCACCTACATCCAGTCGCCCGACTCCGTCCATGTGATAGATATGACCGCTCAGGCCCAGATTTATGCTCCCAAAGAGAAGATTCCTTTCCGGAAAGGAATCCTTTACAGGGTGGCTCCCAATCTTCAAATTTCCAAACAAAAGTTTTACCCCTCGGCACGGATTAATTATCAAACCGCCGACACTCCCGAACAGCGCTATGCCGACATCCTTTTATTCGAACTGAATGACGGCAGCAACACCAAAGAAGTGGTGGTAAGAGGAGCCAGCGGAACGGAAGGAGATTACACTCCGGTTCAGATGAACGGTCAAAAACTCCGGATGGCTTATGGTGCAAAAACCATTAAGCTGCCATTCTCTCTGAAACTAAAAGATTTTAAACTCGACCGCTACCCGGGCTCAAACAGCCCCTCCTCTTTCGAAAGCGAAGTGGTACTTATCGATAAAGAAAGAAATATCCATGAAGACCGGCGTATCTACATGAACAATGTTTTAAAGCATCGCGGCTACCGGTTCTACCAAAGTTCATACGACCAGGATGAACTGGGAACAATTCTCTCTGTAAACCACGACAGCCTCGGCACGATTGTCACTTACATCGGTTACTTCCTGCTTACGGTAGGAATGATTATGGCGCTGTTTACCA
>JAASSU010000341.1 GCA_021767705.1 Bacteroidota bacterium
ACCAACAACCCGGCAGGGTTAGGTCTTTATAAAAGATCTGAGGTGGTGGTAACGCCCATTCTGCACGAAGGGCTTACAGAGTCTGTATATATCGGCAATACCGAAGAAAACAACAACTACAATTTCGACCTGCAAAACGCAGGGGTTGTTTTCAGCTTTAATGCCCTGGACCGACGCTCAAGCTGGAAGAATTTCCAGTTTGCTTTTGGATTTAACCGGCTCAGGAATTTCAATAACGAAATGACCGTAGCCGGCCATAATGGGGCGGTAGACGGAACCATAATGCGACCCTTTTATGACTATGCCACCAATTATGGCACAACAAACCTGACTCCCGATGAGCTGGTTTCTTCTGCTGCCTTTGACGCGCTGCTGGCCTATGAAGCCGACCTCCTTTATGATGTGGATGGCAACTCAGACAACGGATATCAGTGGGGTTACGATGCCATTTACGGGGGCGTTTATCAACAGAAGGACATTCAAACTTCAGGAGCGCACGACGAGGTTTTCCTGTCATTAGGAGGAAATTACAACGACAAGCTTTACCTCGGAGCCACGGTAGACATCCAAAGCATCGACTACCGAGAAGAAAGCACTTACTACGAAGCGGATACACAAGACACTATTCCAGTGTTTAATTCGCTTACAAAGTATGACAATCTTGAAACAACCGGATCGGGCGTAAACCTGAAAGTGGGGGCTATCTATCGGGCTGCCCCATGGCTGCGCTTGGGACTTGCTTATCACACGCCTACTTTCTTCGGAAGCATGAGGGATGTTTACAGCTCAAGAATGGAATCATCTCTCACTTATGACCCGGATGAGGGTGCGGTTAATAACGAATCTGAACGATCGGCAGGAGAATTCGACTATGAGTTGATTACTCCATCAAGAGTCATAACCAGTGCAACCATTTTGATCCGTGATTATGGATTGTTCTCCGTGGATTACGAGCTGGTCAATTATTCTAAAGCCACTTTGGATTCAGATACCTTTGGATTTAACGACAGCAATGATTTTATGGAAAACAATTTCAAACGTCAAGGCAATCTGCGTTTGGGTACTGAGTGGCGCTACGGGCATTTCTATGCCCGTGGGGGTTATGCCCTTTACGGATCTCCTTATAAAAACGGTGGCAATTTTGGAGAAACCACATTTAAGTCGTTCGGATTTGGATATCGCGATGGCTCATTCAGCTTAGACTTTGCCTATCTGAACTCACAGATGAGCGACACATATTTTATCTATGACAGTGATTATGCGCCGCAGGCTGTAAACGATTACCAGGAAAATCAGTATGTGGTCACATTCGGGTTTCAGTTTTAATTGAAATTACCGCCTGGAAAAGCACAGAAGAAGAATTGTATTTGAGGTGCCCGTTTAATGCCGGGTGCCTTTTTTTGTGTTTTCTGCCTCGGCAAGGCCTGCCCGGGCTTTCTGATGAATAGAGTATTGATAATCAAACCCTGAAAGATCAAGGCAGCGCTCAAAAGCCGATTCTGCCTTTTCCGTTTCCTGAAGCTTTAGGTAGATACGCCCCGTCATCAGCATGGCATTGGCAGCAAAATAATCTTCTAACTCCTGACCTGAGGCATAAGCACGCAAGTAATTATTTATTGCCTCCTCATACTGCCCCAGCATATGCAGAACCCTGCCCTTCCGGTAATCGAACTCTGTTCGTTCAGATAAATTCTCCAATGGAAGAATACTCTCGTTTAATACCTTGAGAGCGTCTTTAAAGTAACCTCCATCGAATAAAAGCCTGGCCCTTAACAAATCGGCATGAGGAACATTGCCGCCTTCAGCTTCTTTAAGCGCCTGCTTATCCGCCCCGGTCATTGCGGCACCCTCCTCCAAAACGTATTGCATCTCATTAAAATAACGAACAGAATCTTGGTGGAGCAAATAAAACCAGGCTTTTTTTTGGTAGGCTGACTTAAGAAAATGCAACCCGCTGAAGTTATCGGTGAAAAGGTCAAACGATTTCAGGCATTCCCGATCAAAACGATATAACTGTGACAGCCCTTTCATGTAATACAGATAATGAAACTTTACTTCGTCTTTTTCGGGATTATAATAGTTCAGAATTTCTAATGCCCGCTCATTTTGATACTCCTTTTGCAGCAAATCGGCATACAAAAAGATGATAAGGGGCTCTTGCGCCACCTCTCCGGCTTTATCCATGGCGAACAACCTGTTCATCAGCTTGTCATCCACCTTCTCAGAAGTATTCATTTCCACGAAAGAAAGCATGAACAGCGTGGGCTTTTCGAGGTATGCCCATTGGTCGTTTTCTCGGGAAACCTGCAAAACCTTATAAATTTTTTCCTTCCCTTGCGGTATCGTTCCCTCAAAGTTCAAAAGGTTCATCACCCACTGGTAACGGTCAGGCACAGTTCCAATAAAGACTTCCATAATACCCAAATCGGCTACAGCCGGATAATAATCGGGATGCTTTTCCACGCTTGCTGAAAGGTTCCGGTAAGCTTTGTTCAGCTCCCACCCGGCCCGTATTTTCTGATTAAACTTCATCCGAAGCATCGACCATCTCAGGTAGGAGTCGCCAATAAAATATTCCTTTCCGGGAAAGGAATCAGGCAATCCCTCCCAGAAATCCAAATACTCATCGCGCTTTCCAAGGGCTTCGTCAAAATCATTACGATTTTCATCAAGAAATATCTTTAAAAATGCGCGGTAATCCTTCAGGTGGTAGCGATAGGCATCCTGCAAGGGGTCTTCCTTGTTGGTTTCAAGATAGTTTTTTGCTTCATCAAAATGCAGCCTGGAGATGGTATTAAAACAATTCCGGTACTCTTCCGGCGAAACGGCTTGCAGCTTTGCAAGCACCGGCAACAGCAATAATATCAGACTGAAGATTATTTTCAAGATGCGCATAAAAAAACCCGCTTGATGGCCATCGAAGATAAGCAATCAAACGGGTTTTGGAAAAAAATAGATATTATTTATTCAATTTCGATTCTACTTTTTCAGCGATATCGTCATCGATGAGTATTCTTCCGCAATACTCACAAACAATGATTTTTTTGTGGGTACGGATATCTAACTGACGCTGCGGAGGAATTTTGCTGAAGCAACCACCACAGGCATCGCGCTCAACTTTTACAACAGCCAAGCCGTTGCGTGCGTTTTCGCGGATACGCTTGTATGCAGTGAGCAAGCGCGACTCAATGTCCTTTTCAACCTTTTCAGAAGACTTCATGAGCTCCTGCTCTTCCTTCTCTGTTTCAGAAACAATATCATCAAGCTCACTCTTTTTCACCTCAAGGTCTTTGCTGCGCTCATCGAGATCCGACT
>JAASSU010000077.1 GCA_021767705.1 Bacteroidota bacterium
AAGAAGCTCAACCTTTGGGAAGCCCCAGTAACCAATTATAAGGGATATTCTGATTTTGCCTCGGAGGCATTTGCGCAGGATAACCTCAAAGCGGCAAGAGAATCTGTCATCCTGTTAAAGAATAAAAACAATACGCTTCCGCTGAATTCCGGAAAGAAATTATTTGTAACCGGCCCCACGGCAAACTCTATGGTCCCACTCAATGGTGGATGGTCATACACATGGCAGGGCGATGTGGCCGATGAATACGCTCAGGATAAAAATACCGTTCTTGAAGCACTTCAAAAGAATTTTTCTGAGGTAACCTATACCGAAGGCAGCGGGTTTTCAGAAGAGAAGGACATTTCCGAAGCAACCAGACTGGCCAGAGCTGCTGATGCTATCGTGCTCTGCCTGGGCGAATCGTCATACTGCGAGACCCCGGGAAACATTGAAGACTTGGATATTCCGCGGGCACAGGAAAAACTGGCCAGGGCCATGTTAGAAACGGGTAAGCCTGTAATTTTGGTTATGATAGAAGGGCGTTCGCGCATCATTAGTGAATTTGCAGATGATGTCGATGCTATTGTGTTGGCCAACCTTCCGGGTAACCAGGGAGGGAATGCCCTTGCTGAGGTTATTTCGGGAAAAGTAAACCCATCAGGAAAACTTCCATACACTTACCCGCGCCAAAGCAATCACTTGGTAAGGTACAATCATAAAGGCACACAGCACCTGACTAAAACCGACGGCAGTCCGGAATTCAATCCATTGTTTGAATTTGGCCATGGGTTAAGCTATACCAGCTTTGAGTATACAGATCTTAAGTTAAACAGAACCGTCATGGATAAGGGCGGCAGCATCATAGCCGAAGTTACGGTAAAGAACACAGGTGCCCGCGAAGGCAAAGAATCTGTGCTCATGTTCATCACCGACCATTTTGCCAGTATAACGCCAGCGGTAAAAGAATTGCGGGGGTTCAATAAAATCTTACTGAAACCAGGCGAAAGCAAAAATATACAGTTCGAAATTACTTCAAACGATCTGAGTTTCATTAATAAAAACCTAGACAGGGTTACAGAACCCGGCAAATTCAGTGTATCAGTAGGAGGCTTGACTAAAGAATTTGAATTAAATCACTAAAACTAACACAAGAGAAACCTGACTTGCCTTTAAAAACGATGTGCAAGTCGTATTATTAACTAACAAATTAAAATTCAGCTTATGAGAAAATTTATTACACTCTTAGGCATTATGTTTCTGAGTATCGGGTTGTTTGCACAATCGCAAACGATTTCAGGTACTGTAACAAATGCTGAAACAGGCGAAACGATACCAGGGGTAAACATCCTGGTAAAGGGAACAACGAACGGAACACTCACAGATGTTGACGGAAAGTACACTCTTGATGTATCTGCTGATGCTGAAGTTCTTGTTTTTTCTTATGTGGGATTCGTTAATCAGGAGGTTTTAATCGAAGACAAAACAACCATTGATGTGGCTTTGGAACCTGACCAGAGAAGCCTTGAAGAAGTGGTCGTCATCGGGTACGGAACAAAGAAGAAAAGCCTGCTCACAGGAGCTATCTCTCAAGTTCAGTCTGAGGATTTGGAGGCCATTTCTTCCACTCGCGTAGATAAAGCCCTTCAGGGCAAAACAGCCGGTGTGGCAGTGCTTCCAACTTCCGGTGCTCCGGGATCAGGAACCAAAATCCGTATCCGCGGTACGAATTCCAACGGCGATTCTGACCCGTTGTATATCGTTGATGGTATGAAAACCGGCGATATCAACAATATTGCCCCGTCCGACATCGCATCGATAGAAGTGCTCAAAGACGCGGCCTCTGCCGCTATTTATGGTACCGAAGGCTCGAACGGGGTCGTGCTTATCACCACCAAAAGCGGTAAAAAAGGCACTTCCAAAATATCCTACTCTGCACAGTATGGTTCACAATCGATGCGCTCAGGTATCGAATTGATGGATGCCAATCAATATACCACCTGGATGCAGGAAGCCGGCCTTGAAGTGAGAGACCGTTACAACGCAAATACAAACTGGGTAGACCAAACCTTTGAATCAGCACCCATGCAAAAGCATTACCTCAGCTTTTCAGGGGGCAGCGAAAAAAGTACCTATTACTTCTCCGGATCATACCTTAACAGAGATGGTATTATCGGAGGTGATAAAGCAAACTACAAGCGTTATTCCGCCAGGCTAAACCTGACCAGCGACGTTAAAGACTGGCTGGAAGTTGGTGCGAAAATGAGCTATATGCACTCTTTGCAAAAATATGTTCAAGAGGATGATGAATATAATGGGCTCGTCAATAACCTGCTGCTTATGGACCCACTTACACCGGTGACTTACGATGGTGTTCCGGATGATATCCAGGAGCTTATTGACGGAGGCAATACACTAATTACTGATGATAACGGTAATTACTTTGGATTGGGCGAGAACGTAACTGGTGAAATAGCCAACCCGCTTGCCAAACTACAAACATATCATAACGACATTACACAGGATAAAATCCTCGGTATGGCCTATGCTACGGCTAAACCGGCCCAGGGGTTGGAAATTACCACCCGCATTGGTTTGGATTTGACATACCAGGCACAGCACTGGTGGAATCCTGAATACTATTTCTCAACAATTAATGTCAGCAACCAGACATCAATTGACGACAGGTTGAACAAATGGAGCAGTGTGCTCTGGGAAAATTTTGCCAGCTACACCAATTCGGTAGGGAAGCATGACTATACCTTACTGGCCGGTGTTTCGATGGAAGAAAATGAAGGGCCTTTCTGGTCGCTGCATTCTGCACCTATGATTGCTCCCGGAGACAATTTTGCCTATCACACCTACTCCTCCTCTGATGAATTCGACAAAGTGGAAGGAGACTACTACAACAACACCATGCTTTCCACCTTCGGACGTTTCAGCTACGATTATGATGACAAATACATCTTCGAAGCTTCTGTTCGTCGTGATGGAGCAAGTGTATTCCCCACCAATGACAAGTATGCTACTTTCCCTGCTCTCTCTGCAGGATGGGTGCTTTCTGAAGAAGAATTCTATAATATCGCTATTATGGATTACGTAAAAATACGCGCCAGTTGGGGACAGAACGGCAGTAAATCTAACCTCCCGGGAAATGAAGACAAGGAATTCTGGGGCTTTGCAGGCATCGTTTATCCTGATGCTGAGGGAAACCTGCTTTCAGGAGCAGCTATTGATAAGCTTATCAACCCTAACCTTACCTGGGAACGTACGGAAATGACAGACATCGGAGTGGATTTAAGGTTCCTCGACGGCAAGCTTTCTGCAACCTTCGATTATTTCGACAAGCAGACCAAAGACCTGATTACAATTGGATCTTCGCCATTCTCCGTGGGAAATGATGATCCGTTTGTAAACGCCGGTACGGTAAGTAACAAAGGCTTCGATATTGAATTAGGTTATCGCAACCTCGACAATGAGTTCAAATACGGCATCAGTGCCAACGCTTCTTTTATTGATAATGAAGTTACACAACTCAATGTGGATGCTCCGGTGCGCGGTGCAAACGTGCGTGGATATGACCTTACCTGGTTTGAAGAAGGGCAGCCAATCTGGTATTTTAAAGGATACAAAACCGATGGCATCAACCCCGAAGACGGATCAGTAAACATTGTGGATGTTAACGGCGACGGCGAGATTACTCCGGCAGACCAGACGTATATTGGGGATCCACATGCTGACGTATATTTTGGCGGGAACATGTTCTTTCAGTACAAGAATTTTGATTTCAACCTGAACTTCCAGGGCACCTATGGCAACGACATCTTCATGGGTTGGTTCCGTACTGACCGCCCGTATACCAATAAGCCGGCTTACTTCTTTGAAGAACGCTGGACTCCTGACAACACCAATGCTACCTTCTCAGCAGCCGACAACACCAGCAACGAAGTTTATCGTTCTGACCTGATGATTTCTGATGGATCTTACCTGAGAATCAAGCAGATGCAGTTAGGGTATACGTTTGATGAATCGATGCTTCAAAACACAGGTATCAAATCTTTAAGGGCGTATGTATCGCTCGATAACTACTTTACCCTCACAAACTATAAGGGCATTGACCCTGAGGCAGGTAGTACTAATAATACTTCGCAGGGCGTCGACCGTGGTGTTTACCCCGCAGCAGGTATATTTATGATGGGACTAAATGTTAATTTCTAATCTCAAAAAAAATCATAACTATGAAAATATTAAAAACAAGCATATTATTATTTATTACGGTTTTCTTTGCCGGATGCGAAGATTACCTGGAACAAGAGCCTATCGGAAAACTCTCCAGCGACGTTTACCTCGAGAATGAGGCTCAAGTACGAAAAGCACTCGTTGGTGTTTATGACATTATTCAAACCAACTATTCAGCAGGAACATGGAACAGCGTCTATTTCATAAAGAACCTTCCTGCCGACGACTGCCTTGCAGCAGGTGGCGGCCCTACTGACCAGTCTGAATATCAATACCTGGATGATTTTACTATCACATCAGATAATTCCAAACTGGAAGCTATATGGGCTGACTTCTACAAAACCATCAATGCGGCCAATACCATTGTAACACAAGTTGGCGAAAAGCCTGATGCAACAGATGGCATGAAGGTAATGGCTGCCGAAGCCAAGGCACTGCGCGCTTTTACCTATTTTGACCTGGTAGTGATGTGGGGTGGCGTGCCGCTTTTCACCGAAAACCCGGCTGACCCTTCAGAATACCATCAGCCCCGCGCAAATGTTGCTGACGTGTATGCACAAATAGAGCAAGACCTTAAGGATGCCATTGCTCTGCTTCCTCTAAAGAGCAGCCTGAGTGCTGCTGATAAATTCCGCTTCTCTAAAGGAACAGCGCAGGCTTTACTGGGCAAGGTTTACCTTTATCAGGAGAAATACCAGGAAGCTGCTGACATCCTTTCTACAGTTATCAACAGCGGCGAATATTCTCTGGAAGAGAATTTTGGCGATGTATGGTCAAGCACTACCGAGTTTGGTTCTGAATCACTTTTTGAGGTTTCATATGTATCTAACCAGTACGACTGGGGGAACTTCCCCTGGGGAGGTGGCCAGGAAAGTAATATTGAAGCGCAGCTTCAGGGCCCCAGAACCACCCCTTTCGACCTTTCAGAAAGCACCTTGGATGTAATCAACGGATGGGGATTTAACAACCCTTCAAAGGAAATAGGTGACCTCTTTGTGGCTGAAGGCGAAACAGTACGCTATGAAGGAACGCTCATTTCTGAAGAGGATTTTATCGCCACAGGAGGGGTCATTACCGATCCCGACGCCCATGACTACGAAGGGTATATGCGCCTGAAGTACGTTACCCGGCCTTCAGAAACGGATACTGAAGCTATTGCCGAACTCAACTACACTATCAACTGGCGCATACTGCGTTATGCCGATGTATTGCTGATGGCTGCTGAAGCTTACAATAAAACCGGTCAGGACAATATGGCACAAACAGAACTTGAGAAAGTGCGTGCACGCGCCGGTTTCGACGAAGAAGTTACTGCTACTGGCAACGCCTTGTTCCAGATGATTGTTAAAGAACGCCAGATAGAGCTCGCTTTCGAGGGCCAGCGCTACTGGGATCTGATCCGTTGGGGAATGGCAGAACAGGAGCTTAGCGATATCGGCTTCCAGGCCAACAAGCATGAGCTGTTCCCGATTCCGCAAAACGAAATTATTGCTAACAACGCTATTGACGAATCAGAGCAAAATCCTGGTTACTAAAAAACTGATATAGTTTTAGTTTAGATGATTTTCGGTATCATATTCTAAACAACAAAAGTCTCCCAAAAGGGAGGCTTTTGTTTAAATCATTTTAAAAAATAAGCTAAAAACAATCTAATACCACGAAAATGAAAAAAACACCTTTATTCCTGTTTTACATCATGTTATTAACCTTACCGCTGATGGCTCAAATCAATGAAACCGGGCTGCGCGAAAACGCTCCCTTCAAAAAAGAAGTGGATTCTGTGCTTTCGCTGATGACGCTGGAAGAAAAAATCGGACAACTTGCCCAGCTCTCAGGAAACGGAGAGGTTACAGGGCCTGTAACCCTGAACAATCAATACCAGGAGGCTATCCGCAAAGGAGAAGTCGGGTCGATGCTGAATATCAACAGTGCTTCTTACACCCGGAAAATCCAGAAAATAGCCGTTGAGGAAACCCGCCTCGGCATTCCCCTCCTCTTTGGATACGATGTGATTCATGGGTATAAAACCATTTTCCCTGTGCCTCTTGGCGAGAGCTCAAGCTGGGATTTGGAAGCGATAGAAAAATCGGCACGCATTGCGGCGGTAGAGGCTACTGCTGCGGGGCAACACTGGACATTTGCTCCTATGGTAGACATCGCCCGCGACCCGCGCTGGGGCCGAATCATGGAAGGCGCAGGCGAAGACCCGTTCCTCGGAAGTGCAGTAGCTAAAGCCCGCGTGAGAGGGTTCCAGGGCAACGACCTGGGCCAAAAGAATACCATGCTTGCGTGCGCCAAACATTTTGTAGGCTATGGCGCCGCCCGCGCCGGACGCGACTACAACACCGTCGACATGTCTAAACGGATGCTTTACGAAGTTTACCTCCCTCCGTTTAAAGCTGCTGTAGAAGCTGATGTTGCAACGTTTATGACTTCCTTCAACGAGTTGAACGGCGTGCCGGTTACCGGAAGCAAAAAACATGTAAAAGGAATTTTAAGAGATGAATGGAACTACGACGGCTTAATCGTTTCAGACTGGGCTTCCGTGATGGAGCAGGTTATCCATGGATCGGCAAAAGACCTTAAAGAAGCTGCTGATTACGCCATGAACGCCACCGTTGACATGGACATGGAAGGCAAGGCCTATGTTCCATTTATGAAAGAGCTTCTTGACGAAGGAAAAGTATCTGAAAAACAAATTGATGCTGCCGTGCGGCGCATCCTTCATAAAAAGTTTGAACTCGGGCTTTTTGATGATCCCTATCGCTATTGCGATGAAGAGAGGGAAAAGGAAGTGACGCTTACACCAGAGCACCGCGAAGCGGCCCGTGATGTGGCACGCAAATCGATGGTGCTGCTGAAAAATGATAATGTGTTGCCTTTTAGCAAAAAGGTTAAAAAGGTAGCAGTAATCGGGCCTTTAGCGGATGCTAAAAATGAGATGATTGGTACATGGAGCGCCCAGGGCGAAGGCAAAGATGCGGTCTCGCTGTTAGAAGGGCTCCAAAACGCGCTTCCTGACGCTGACATCAATTTTGTAAAAGCCTGTGAGGTGGAAGGTCATGACAAGAGCGGCTTCGATAAAGCCCTCAAAGCTGCAGAAAAAGCTGATATTGTGATTGCAGCCGTTGGCGAAAAAGCCATGATGAGTGGCGAAGCACTTTCGCGGATGGACATCAAACTTCCGGGAGTGCAGGAAGACCTGGTTTTGGAACTCGCTAAACTGGATAAACCTTTAGCCGTAGTGCTGTTTAATGGCCGCCCTCTGGTAATTACGGAAGTAGCCAAGAAAGCACCGGCTATCCTGGAAAGCTGGCTGCCCGGAACGGAAGCTGGCAATGCCATTGCCGATGTGCTCTTTGGCGATTACAATCCATCAGGAAAACTGACGGTCACTTTCCCTTATGCTTTAGGACAAGTACCTGTTTTCTATTCGCACAAGCATACAGGCCGCCCAAGAACGGAAGCGCGCTACACATCAAAGTACATCGATGGGCCGAATGAACCGCTTTATCCTTTCGGGTATGGGCTGAGCTACACGACTTTCGAATACAGCAACCTGAAATTAAGTACAAAAAAGCTTAACGAAGGAGAAACACTTACGGTTTCCGTCAACCTCAAAAACACAGGCAAATATGACGGGGAAGAAGTGGTGCAGCTCTACGTAAGAGACCTTGTGGGCTCTGTTACCCGTCCTGTTAAAGAACTTAAAGGCTTTGAAAAAGTAAGCCTGAAAGCAGGTGAAGAAAAAACCATCACTTTTGAATTAAAGACGGAAGATTTAGCTTTCTATAACCGCGACTGGGAATGGACTACTGAACCAGGCGAGTTCCACGTGTTTGTGGGCGGAAACTCTAAAGAAACTATCGAAGCTGAATTTTCTCTGGTAGATTAATTTTTTCATTTCGTAGATTAGTTTTGCGCCTGAAAGCCCCGATAGATTTTGATTGCGTTGTCTGTCGGGGCCTGGCGTTTTTTTACACCACAAATCAAAATACCATGAAGTTTTGCAAGCTTTTACTTTTCCTGGCAGTTTTTTCTTTGCTAACCAGTCTTGATGGCAAGGCCCAGGCTTACATGAAAGCCCACGGCCAGCAAATTCTTGATAAGGACGGTAAGCCTTTCATCATACGATCGATGGGCATTGGCGGATGGATGCTGCAAGAAGGCTACCACATGAATACCTCTGGCGCAGCCGATACACAGCATGAGCTGGAAAAACGAATTGTGTCGCTCACCAGCAAAGATTTCAAAGACAAGTTTTATGACTTGTGGCTGGCTAATTTCTTTAATAAGCGCGATGTGGACTCGCTCAAAAGCTGGGGATTTAATACCATACGGCCAGCGCTGCATTACAAATGGTTTACTCCGCCAATTGAAGAAGAAAAGAATCCAGGGGTGATTACCTGGCGAAACAAAGGATTCGCCTTGCTCGATTCGCTAATCCAATGGAGCTCCGATAACGGGATGTACCTGATTTTAGACCTCCATGCCGCTCCGGGCGGACAAGGTTACAACGCTTCGATTAGTGACTATGACACCACAAAACCATCGCTGTGGGAAAGCGAAGCCAACAGGAATAAAACTGTGGTGCTGTGGAAAAAAATTGCCGAACGCTGCAAAAATGAACCTTGGGTAGGTGGTTATGACCTGCTGAATGAAACCAACTGGACTTTTGAAGGGAATTTTGATGGTGGTATCGCCAAAAACGGTTGCCAAGACACAGCAAACATTCCGCTTAAGAATCTCCTGAAAAGAATTACAGGCGCCATCCGGGAAGTTGATACCAATCATATGATTATTCTGGAAGGCAACTGCTGGGCCAATAATTACCGCGGACTGACGCCTCCATGGGATGGCAACCTGGTTTACAGCTTTCATAAATACTGGAATGAGAATAATCAAAACGCCATTCAGGAGTTTCTTGATTTACGCGAAAAATATGATATTCCCATCTGGCTGGGGGAAACAGGTGAGAACTCGAATACCTGGTTTGCTGAATGTGTGAAGCTCATGGAAGAGCATCAAATCGGCTGGTCGTGGTGGACACACAAGCAGCTCAATGACATTGACGATCCATTTATTGTTCCGCAAAACAAATACTACAAAAAAACATTGGCTTTTTGGAAAGGCCACGGGCCCAAACCGACGCAAGAGGAAGCCGAAAAAGCGTTTCTGCAATTGGCAAAAGATGCGAAACTTGAAAACTGCACCTACCATAAAGACGTGATTGATGCATTATTCCGGCGCACGAATACAACTGAAAGCATTCCTTTTAAAGAGCATCAGGTCCCCGGAACAATAAAAGCAGCAGATTATGACCTTGGACGTATTCACCATGCCTGGTACGACAGCGTATACCAGAACCTGGACATGAACACCACCCCCAACCGTGGGCACTCATACCGAAATGATGGTGTGGATATTGGAAGGGATGAAAAATCCGGAGAATTGTTCGTTGGCTGGATTGAACAAGGGGAATGGCTTCAGTATTCACTTGATGTTCCTGAGCCAGGAAAATACATTTTTAGTTTCAAAACGACTACTGATAAGGAACCGGGCATCTTACAAATTTTTGTAAATCAAGATGAAAAAGTAAAGAAATTGAAGCTGGAGAAGAGTAAAACAGTAAATGATCCTGTTTTCACATCCTCAGAAGGGATAACACTGGAAAAAGGCCGTCAGCAAGTCAAAATTCTATTCAAAGAAGGAGGTTTCAGGTTTTATTCCTTTGACTTGAAAAAGCTGTAATTACGAAAATCAGGTGTATGGCGGGAAAATAGAGGATGGAACCGATCTACTTCTCGATAGCCGTTTCGATGACTGATATGCGAAAACCATCAGCCACCGAAAATTTTATCCACCCCAGCTTTCCATATCCGTTCTGATATCCGGTGTAATAGATTTCGTTAGACATCAGGTAATGACATGTGTTATAAACATCTCTTCGAACCTTAATAGTATCCGGTGTATCTTCTTCAACATAGTATCGGCTGGAGAATGAAGATGTCTCCAGCGCCAGTGAATCCGCCTTCCAGATGGCTGAGGATAAGGCTCCTATTTGGCCTTGTTTCATTAAGGTGATAAAGGTATTGTCTTCTGTTCTGATTAAAGAGTCTTCGGGAGTTTCCTGCCCGCAAGTATAGAAGTTGTTTGTATAAATCTCCACCCTGCTGTAATCTAATGTGTCAATTTCGGTATGTTTAAAAATGCTGTCCTTAAAGTTTTGTTCATACAACAAGGCCCCTTCATGAAGCGCCATCAGTCCTGCTTGCGGAATCATCCCCATACCCGGCGATCCGGTAATAACACTCCAGAATGCCACATCATTTTGCCCATCGCCATCCATATCAATTTCATACACTTTCTGGTCATAATAGTTTCCGGCAACCAGGGTGTCATGTGCTTGCAAGGTCACCTCATCATAGTCATTAATAGCAAGGAAACCCTTGCTTTCCGTTGTTTCCTTTTCGCATGAACTGACAATCATTGCAGCCGTAAAGGCAAGAAGTATGGTATACCTTTTTCTCATCACTTTTTACTAAAAGATTAGCTACCGCAAAAAATGGTTGCCTGAGTGTTGGATTAGCCTACTAAAAATCTTTTTCTGTCCTTAACTTGCTAAAGAACCTGAAAAGCAAATAAGTACCAACAATCACCACAGCCAGGAAAACAATACCCAGGGTAAGTCTTCCGTAAAGGAAATTGCCGATGGAGAAAAGCATGGAATAGATCACTGCCGCACCGATAAATACACATAAAATCTGCAAGGGCATTTCCCAGGCCATTCCTTTTTCCTTGTCTATTTCTTTTCCTTCCCTCCCAGCCTCTTTGATTACCTTCCGCCATCCCGGCCCTCCCGGATGAGTGAGTTTGTAAAACCTTTGAAGTGTTTGCTTGCTTTCCGGTGCCGTCAGTAAAGTGGTGGCTATCCACGTAAGGGTCGTCACGCCAATCACGATTAAAAGGCGGACGGTGTTGTGGTCGAGCACCTCTGTGGCAAGGCTCCCCTCCTTCACTCCAAAAACCAGGGCCACCGCCATGACTGTGGCTACAGCCATCGCCACCAGTTCTGTCCAGGCGTTGATGCGCCACCAGAACCAACGAAGCAAATAAATAGCCCCGGTTCCAGCGCCCGAAAGCAGGAGGATATCAAACGCCTGGGTGGCATTGTCGAGGAAAAACAAGGACACCAGGGCGGCCAAAACCATAAGAATAGCCGTGGTGAGGCGCGCCATCAATACTAACCTTTTTTCTGAGGCATCGGGCTTGACAAAACGCTTGTAAAAATCATTTACCAGGTAAGAAGCACCCCAGTTCAGGTGCGTGCCTATCGTTGACATGTAAGCCGCGATGAGCGAAGCCACGACCAATCCCAGCCATCCCGGACTCAACTTCGACATCATCACCGGGTAAGCGATATCATCTTTCAGATACGTGTCTGATATTTCGGGAAACTCGGCTTTGATGGATGCCAGGTCAGGATAAAGAATAATCGATGCTAAAGCCACTATAATCCACGGCCATGGGCGAATGGCATAATGCATTACGTTAAACAGCAGAGTAGCCCCGATGGCATTCTTTTCATCCTTAGCTGCAAGCATGCGCTGTGCAATATAGCCTCCCCCACCCGGCTCGGCCCCCGGATACCAAACGCTCCACCACTGCACGGCGATCGGAATAATCAGTAACGGGATAAATACAGAAGGGTCGCTGAAATCGGGCATCATCATCACTTTATCCTGAATGGCTGGATGAGATATCAGGGCTTGCAAACTTCCTATCTCGGTTTGATTGATTGCCACGTAAGCCGCATAAAAAGCTCCGAACAGAGCAATGGAGTACTGGAAAAAATCTGCCCATATCACCCCTTTCAATCCTCCGAGCACCGCATAAACCACCACTGCAATCGAACCATAGAGCACGGCCTCCCAAGGTTGCAGCCCCAGCATCACGCCACCAATTTTTATGGCCGCCAGGGTGACTGATCCCATTATCAAGACATTGAAAAAGAGTCCGAGGTAAACCGAGCGGAACCCGCGCAGGAAGCTTGCCGCTTTCCCGCTGTAGCGGATTTCATAAAACTCCAGGTCGGTAAGCACGTTCGACCTTCGCCACAGCTTGGCATAGATAAAAACCGTTACCATTCCGGTAATCAGGAACGCCCACCAGGCCCAGTTTTTGGCCACACCGTCTTCGCGCACCATGCCGGTAACAAGGTTGGGAGTGTCGGCAGAAAAAGTGCAGGCCACCATCGAAATACCCAACAGCCACCAAGGCATCCCTCTTCCTCCAAGGAAAAACTGGTTCATGTCTTTACCGGCCGTGCGTGAGGCTACCAGGCCTATAGCCAGAACAATAGCAAAGAAAATTGCAACAATAATCCAATCGAGCGTGGTTAGTTCCATAATTGTGCTTTAAAAGGAGTGTAAATATAGAAAAACATCCGACAGGCAGCTACCAAATCATAATAAAGAAAGACTAAGCCCACACGCCTTCCACGGGTTTGCCGCAATGAAGGCATTTACCATTATTTATCAGTACTTCGTCAACAGCATAGCCACTGCGCTGGATGACCATCCTCTGGCATGAAGGGCAATAAGTATGCTCTTTTCCTGTGCCGCTGATGTTTCCCTGGAATACATGCTTCAGGCCTTTCTTTTTGGCAACCTCCCAGGCCCTGGCCATAGAGCTTCGTGGGGTTGGGTTTGCATCTGATAACTCGTAAGTGGGGAAAAAGCGGCTGAAGTGTAAAGGAACATCTTCCAGGTGATTATCTATAAACCACTGACACATTTCTGAAATCTGCTCAATCTCATCTGTCCATCCCGGAACGATAAGGTAAGTAACCTCAGTCCATACGCCCGCTTCTTTCAAGGATTTTATAGTATGCAATACCGTGGATAACCTTCCGTTGCTTAGTTCTTTGTA
>JAASSU010000342.1 GCA_021767705.1 Bacteroidota bacterium
AATGCTTCCGGATTTGTTCCCGCTTCTGCAAGGTTTGAATCGAGTGTGCTCATCGCGCCGAAGATGGGTGTTCCCACCGCACCGAATGGTACCGGAACGGTATTAAAAATGAGCGCAACTAGAGCGGCAGCCAGCGGCGGAAAGCCAAGCCCCACCAGCAAAGGTCCGGCCAGTGCTGCCGGGGTTCCAAAACCGGCGGCACCCTCGATAAAGGCTCCAAACATAAACCCGATAATGATGGCCTGAATACGCCGATCGGTGGTGATCCCGTTAAAGCCGTTATTGATCGTCGTCATCGCTCCGGAAAGCTTTAGCGTATTGAGAATAAGTATCGCTCCAAAAATGATTATCAGGATATCAAAAGCCTTTAAAAATCCAAAGAGGGTATATCCCAATACATGCTGGATTGCCATTTCCCATTGGAATAATGCAACCAATACCGCCACAAGCAAGGCTAAAGGCAGTGCTCTTTTAGCCGGCCAGTTAAATCCGGTCATCAATACAATGGTCAGAAATATGGGTAAAAATGCCAGTAGGGCGCTCATAATCTTCTCTTTCTAATTTCTACAATTTTGCCTCATCGCAAAAAGTAAAAACAATCAAATTTGTTCATCATATTCACCGGTATCCTTTGCGGAAAAACATCTCTGAAGAACAATTAATCATACGATTATCATGACACTTGTCTGGCTTTCCAGATGATAAATCTTACATATGCCTGTTTTTTCATATACCATTTTGGTTACCTTTACAAATCAGGAGGTGAATTTGAAACAAAGCAAAGGGTTTATACAGGGTTTCTTTCTGCGGTTTTTGATTATTAGCACGTTGGCTATAGTCATTGTCGCATTTTTTGCCTACAGCGATTTTAATTCAAGGGTTCATGAAATCCAGGAAAATAAAACCGAAATTCTCAACCTTGAAAGAAATAAGCTTCAAAGCCGACTTGAGTCCACAATTTCTGACGTTTCCCTGCTGTCTAAGTTTCATAAAATTGCCGACACTTTATATCGGTTCAACAGTGTAGATCCTTTCCATTGGCGAGGGTTAAAACTAATGGCTTCAAGTAAGCCGATGTATTATAAAATACGTTTCATCGACTCTACAGGACACGAAAGAATCCGGATAGAAAACACTTCTCTGACAACAAAATCTGATTTACAGGATAAAGCCGAAAGGTATTATTTCAAGCAAACCATCCATCTTGAAGAGAACAAAATATTTATCAGCCCGCTGGATTTGAATAAGGAAAACAAGAACATTGAGGTGCCGCTGCGCCCAACCCTCAGGTTTTCTTCTCCGCTAAACGACTGGGATGAGAACAGGGTTGGCATCATTGTAGTAAACTATGCAGCTCAAAACCTTTTAAACGATTTAAGCGCATCTGTAAGTGATAAAAACACCCAATTCTTTCTTACTAACCGCGATGGATACTACCTAAAGCATCATAACGAATCAAAAGAATGGGGGTTTATGATTCCTGAACGAAAAGAATTCCGCTTACAAAACGAATATCCGGAAGCATGGAAAGCCATCAACGAATCTTTATCAGGAAACTTCTATTCTTCTTCAGAAGGGATTTTCTCTTTCCAGACCTTTCGTTTTCCTGTTACAACAGAACAGGGTCTTTTCAGGTTGTTTACGGCCGTAGACCTCAGCGAAAGCCAATATCGCAGCTGGGTTCTCATTTCGAGGACACCGGTTTGGTATATCACTCGAATGCAAAATAACATCATGGCCCGCTATGGTGCCTTTCTTTTCATCATCCTCATCATTGCGGCCGTTTACTCTTACGAATCGACCTCATCAAAGATCAGAAAGCGACGGGAAGAGCGGCTCAGGCAAGAAAAGCTCGATTTTGTAAAGCAGATTATTGAAGGGCTGCCCCACCCTCTGTTTTTCGCCAATGAAAAAATGGAATGTGTTTTAAGCAATCATGCCTTCGAAGAACATATTAAATCATACCCTCACAACGAGAGCTTTTTCGGGAAAAACATTCACTGTAAAGTGCTTCATATCCAGACTCAAATTGATTATGTGATGAAAAACAAGCAAACCATTACTTTCGAGAAGCACGAAAATCACGAGGGTATTGAAAAAGACTATTTCTATAAACTGGCCCCGGTTACTTTAACAGATGAAACAGGAGTAGTTGGAGTAGCCACCGATATTACCGACCTCAAATCCACAGAGCGCGATTTGCGAGCCACACAAGAAGAGCTGAAGGAGCTCAACGAATCGAAGGATAAATTCTTTTCAATCATCGCTCACGACCTGAAATCGCCCTTTAATGCCATCCTGGGTTTTGTTGAAATACTCGATAACGATTACGATGAAATGGATGATGAAGAAAAGAGAGAGATTATCCAAAACATCAACTATTCATCCCGCAAAACATTTCGCCTTTTGCAGGATATCCTGCAATGGTCGAGAGTGCAGCTTGGACGGATGAGTATAGAGCCAGAGCAGGTTTATCTGCACCAAATATCAAAAGAAGTAAAAGACCTATACCTGCATTCGCTTGAAGAGAAGAATATAGAGGTTGATATCTCAGGTGAAAAAGATATTTTCATTTATGCCGACAAATATATGCTAACCACCATATTCAGAAACCTGATGTCAAACGCCATCAAGTTTACACCTGAAGAAGGAAAGATCAGCCTGCTGTTCGAAAAACAAGAAAACAATACCGTTGTGCGTTTCAAAGACACCGGAGTGGGTATGAGCCCTGATATCGTTGAAAACCTGTTTCGCCTGGATAAGAATATATCGACCAAAGGAACAAATAATGAATCAGGCACAGGACTGGGGCTGGTTTTGGTAAAAGAATTTCTTGAAAAGAATAACAGTAGCATTGAGGTAAGCAGCGAGCCCGGCAAAGGAAGCACCTTTACCCTTTACTTTCCGATTGTCTAATTTGTCAGGAAACATTAAACTCTATTTGATATACCCGGAAGCACTCAATATTTAATCGGCTGAAATTTGTTTACGGACAAAAGATTTAGTATATTGTAAGCGAACACCAAAAAGGAGGAAATCATGAAAAAAATCTACATTCTTTTTATTGTCACTGCGGCTTTTATAACGGGCTGTCAGGAGCAATGCAACAGAGACGAGGAAATCTCAAACATTCAGCTTGTTCTTGAGAAGCACATCATCGCCAATGAAACAAAAAACATTGATTTGATTAAAGAGATCTGGGCACCGAAAGAAGATATCGTGATTTACGGTACCGATTCGGACGAAAAGCTTCAGGGGTGGACTCAAATCAGAAACACTTTCCT
>JAASSU010000343.1 GCA_021767705.1 Bacteroidota bacterium
ATTTTTAACACCGTGATTTTGCAAGTGCCCGGATAAGAAATTATTAAATTTGCCGGAAAATTTAAACACGATGAAAAATATTCATCCTTTTATCCGGGCACAACTTGCATTTTTATTATTTACGCTTCCATTGCTATTTCTGGAGAAAGGTACCGTTGAGTTATGGCTCAACGATCGCCATACCGCGTGGATGGATGTGTTTTTCAAGAATATTACACATGTTGGCGATGGCATCACCGCCGCTGTTTTCGCCCTGGTGCTTCTCACCTTTAGTTACTATAAAACCATTGTTTATACCGCAGCTATTCTCTTCGACACATTCGTTATACAGTTTCTGGGTAAGAAGGTGTTTTTCTCCCATTTAGATCGGCCAAAAAATTTCTTTCCGGATGAGATTACTTTGAATTTTGTGGAAGGTGTAAAAAACCACGGCCATCAAACCTTTCCTTCCGGGCACACCGGAGCGGCCTTCACGTGGCTTGCGTTTCTTGCGCTGATAGTTCCCCGGAAATATGGCCTGCCGCTGTTTATACTTGCACTGCTTGCCGGGATTTCGAGGGTGTATATCCTCCAGCACTTTTTTGTGGACATCTACGTCGCAAGCATTATCGGCACAGGCAGTGTTTTATTGAGCCGTTATTATTTCGGAAATCACACCAAACTTGCCTCGATCGAACGTCTTCAAAGAGGGCTCTTCTTTTAAATTGTCAGTCTTCTAAAACATTCCTTTTTCTTTGCTGTTCCTGAAAAAAACATTTCTATGGACGTAAAAGAATACCTGGCCAAGGCCAGCTCATACTACGATAAAGTAGGAGAAGAGAATTTCAAAAAGCTTATCGATGATTTTTACGACAGTTTAAGCAGCGATCCGCTTCTCAGAGACATGTATCCTGAGGACCTGGAGCCGGCCAAGGAGCGTTTGTTCCTGTTCATTATCCAATATTTTGGAGGTCCGCAAACCTATTCTGAACGGCGTGGCCATCCCCGCTTAAGGGCTCGTCATGTTCATTTTCCGGTAACCGAAGAGGCTCGCAAGCACTGGATTGGGCATATGGCCTATGCCTTAGAACAAAATCCGATGGATGATGAGTCTAAAGAATTTCTGATGGGTTACTTCGATCATACCGCCCGGTTTTTGAAGAACCGTTAGGCTCTCAAGTCCCGGTTATTTGCGGAATCCTTGAATTATTTGTATCTTCGTAGCTAAATGACAGCAGCAGAGATTCTTAAAAAATTTAAACTTAACAGGACCCATTGCCGGGTTTTAGTGCTTGAACAGCTCATGCACAGCGAGAAAGCACTGTCGCAGCAGGAGCTGGATCATTCGCTGAGGCCTTTGTGTAACCGAAGCACGCTCTACAGGATTCTTAACACCCTTGAGCAAAAGGGCTTGTTGCTGCGCATCGCCATAGAGGAAAACAATAAGTACTATTTCGACGAATCCCTCCTGAACCAGCCGGAAAAGCAGTTGAATTTCGTGTTTTTTCATTGCATAAGGTGCAACGACGTTATCCCGATGCAGCAGGTGAAACGTGAAGGTATCAGGCTGCCCGAAGGTTTTACGATGAAAGAGCAGCATTTTGTGATTCGTGGAATATGCAAGCAGTGTAACCGGGAAAATTATATACAATAGTTATGTCACAATTAAAACGAGTGTTTTACCTTCAGAATTGCGATACTTCGAAACGAGTGATTAAGAAAGCCGGATTGGGGGACGAGTTTGATTTTCAGGATATCAAAAAGAAGCCACTCACTCCTCAGCAACTTGATGAGCTGGCAGTGATGGCCGGAAGTTACGAAGCGCTCTTCAGCCGAAGGTCGAGGGAATATCAGAAGAGAGAGCTGAAGAATGAATACCTGAATGAAAAAGACTACCGCAATTTAATTTTGGAACACTACTCTTTTCTTAAAAGGCCTGTTGTGGTTTATGCCGGCCAGGTTTTTATTGGTTCCGGTGAAAAAGTCGTGAACCAGCTTATCAACGAGCTGGAGAAAGAAGAATTGTAGACAAAAAAACAATGTAAGCCTTTGGTTCATTACAATGATAAAATTGAGCCAAAGGCTTACATCAAAGAGCCTTCACTCATATTCCTGCCCCATCAGAATACCTTCCTGCGCGCGGACGTTGCTGCACTACTTTCGATCCGGGAGACAGGTCTTGCGTCACCCAGATATTTCCACCGATAACCGATCCTTTCCCGATAGTGATGGGCCCGAGCACCGTAGCGTTGGAGTAGATAATCACATTGTCCTCCACATTCGGATGGCGCTTTATGCCCTTGATGGGATTTCCGTTTTCATCGGATGGGAAACTGCGAGCCCCCAGTGTTACACCCTGATAAAGCTTCACGCCGCTTCCTATCTTACAGGTCTCTCCAATCACCACGCCGGTCCCATGATCAATGGTGAAGTACTCCCCGATTTCTGCTGCCGGATGAATATCAATCCCTGTTTCGGAGTGGGCCATTTCAGTAATAATACGCGGGATGAGTGGCACTCCCAACTTATGAAGTTCGTGCGCGATACGGTAGTTCGAAAGCGCCCGGATTGAGGGGTAGCTAAAAATTACCTCGCCGAAGCTCTTCGCCGCAGGGTCTCCATCATAGGCCGCTTCCACATCGGTTGCCAGTATTTTTCGCAGCCGGGGCAATGCAGATATAAACGCTGCTGCAATTTGCGGGGCATCTTTCTCGCACTTATCACATTGCTGCTTGTTTACCGCCCGGCACTCAAAACAGATGCCCCTTTGAATCTGCACCTCCAGCATACGGTAAATCACATCGATATTAACGCCGATGTAATAATTAATGGTATGGGTGTTCAGCGAAGAGTTACCGAAAAAGCCCGGAAAAATCACCTCGCGCAGCTTGTCCACTATCCGCGAAAGCATGTCCGTAGAAGGCATCACATGCTCGTGGGTAGGCATGTAAACCATTCTGTAAGAATCAGATTCGGCAAGTGCCTTGGTAGCTTTCTGTAATATTTCCTGTTGAGTGATTGTCTTGTTCTCCAATGTACAAAGTTTTAAGATTGTAAAGCGGTTTATTCGTAGTTATAGAGTGGAGTGCTCAGGTAGCGCTCTCCGGTGTCGCAGGTGATAAACACAATATTTTTTCCCTTATTTTCCTGACGTTTACCCACCTGCAGTGCAGCCCAGGCAATAGCCCCCGAAGAAATTCCTCCGAAAACCCCGTCATCCTGCGAAAGCTTTCTTGCATTCTCAAAGGCATTGCGATTACTTACCCGGATAATTTCATCCACCACATCACCATTATAGAC
>JAASSU010000344.1 GCA_021767705.1 Bacteroidota bacterium
CCCGACCATCGAGAAAAACCGCCGGACCCACCCACTGTCGCGCGTAGAACGGCTCCTTACTATCAAGCCCGCCATTTTCGTTAAGCATTATAACATCCACCCCTTGCATATTTGATGACAAACCTTTCTTTCCGTCAAAGTCATCGATCCGCACTTCTGCCTGGAAAAGCTTTTCACCACTTTGAAGGTCAAAAATTTCCGTGGCGTATTGCACAGGCATCGACTCCTTATCGTGCCTCACCAAAAGGTATTTCCTATTACTGGAATATTTTACGGAAGAATAACTTTTGCTTTTGAGTTGAGTAAGTTCACGTTTCTCCACATCAAGAAGGAATAATTTACCATCGCCAGAGATGTTGGAACTGCTGTAAAAGACCACGTGCTTCCCGCTTGAAGATACTTTAGTGGAATTAACGGGCAACGTGTAATTTCTAATCTTAAACGCTTCACTTTTCCAGGAAGGGTCATTTATTGAATCAACAGATGAAATTCTGAATTGGAAGAAAGGTTTATCGGAATAAGAATCGCTGAAAATATAAACCAGGTTTCCGGCCTCCTCCCCTTTTAATAGTGCTGCGTTATAAAATCCCGGCACCTCAGCCTTCTTTTTCAAGGTGGCCAAATCAATAATCACGTTTTTATTTATCATCAGATATCCATAGCCATCAGCAGATAGATCGCTGTCATCAAGATAAATATCCGTATCCGCACTATGGCTTTCAGTTTCCCCTTTCATAAATGAAAAGCTGCTTAACTGGTCATCATCAACATACAAAAGCTCTTCTTTTAATAGCCGGATACTTGTGCCATAAGGAATCTTGTAAGTTTCAAATTGCAGGTTGGTCAATTCAATCAGTTTTACCCTCAAACTTTCATACTGCTCCGATTCCAGCTCAGTGATCAGGCATAAATACTTATCGTTAACCAATAACTTTTCATATGTTTCATCCGTCTCCCATTTCTTTTTTAAAAATTCCTGTGATGTTCCCGGGTGCTGTAACTTGTATCCTTTGTCATCAAAAACAAAAACAAGGCTGTCGTTTATTAAACGGAAGCTTCTATCAAGGACCGATTGGCGTTCAATAGATGACTTTCTTTGGATTTCTCCTGATCTCAGGTTATAAAACAAGACGCTATCCAGCTCATGATCGTAAAGTTCATAGTTTGACTTGATATTGTAACTAACAGGAAACAGGGCCAGGCTCTTCCGATCTGACAGCATGGTAATATTCAGACCGACAGCATATTTTTCAGTATTTTTTTCGAAATCAAAAAGTCTTTTCACGGACAGATCCTCACCATCAATCTCCCACAATGAACCTCCCCTGTCGGATACCACCCATAAGGCCTCCTTTCCAGGAACGGGAAATGCTCTGCAATTAAATTCAGGATCGAGGAAGTCAGCTTCGTTATCCGAATAGACTTTTGTTGACCTTTCGCCACTGCGTAAGTCGATATTATGAACCCTGAAAGAACTGTAATCCTTCTGGCTGTAATTTTCTATCACCAAAAGGTTTTCGGAATCGGCATCAAAATTTACACCGTAGATTTCCTCATCGAAAACCCAGTCCTGAAGCTTTTTCTTGTTGGCGTATGACCAAAGCTCAAGCGTGTTGCCACCACCGTAGTCACTACCATATCCTGCTAAGTATTTTTCATCAGGGGCCACTACGATATTTTCTGATTTCCAGTGATTTGATTTGATAAGCAGCTGTTGAGGATCGAAGAGGGTATCTGTCTTAAACACGGTCTCGCTTCTCACATAAATCTCATCATCCTCGAGATTCAGCTTGTAGACCGCTCCTTTCTGCTCTTCAATTTTGAAGCCGCTTTCGCGAGGACCAAAAACCAAAATCTCATTTTCATTGTAAAAGCTTGCTCCACTGATACTAAACAAAGGCGTCAGGTTTGACCAGACTTGCCAAAGCTCATCCCCCGAATCAATGTCAACACCTGCAATGGATAAATCCTTTCTTGAAAGCAAAGCGTTGTTAACAATGCTCTCTCCTAAGTTTTTGATATCATAGTTTTCAGGTTGGTCAAGTGTCTTCGCGTCCACAATTGAAATCATCCCCTCTTGATCATGATAAAAAAGGTATTTACCGTTGTCAGAAAATTCCAAACCTCCAACAACTCCTTTTAAAGCTTCTTTCTTGTTCAGCAGCTCAAAGTCAGGATAGCTTCTTACCTCAAGTGTGGAGCGGAAATCCCCGTCACTATCTAACGAATCAATGTAAGAAACTACAAGCAGGTTTTCCTGATGGGAAACCTTAAGCTCATTCACCACTGATTTAGCTTCTATTTTTTCTTGTGATGGAAGATAAATAACCCCGGGAAGGGCGTAATACTTCGTTTTTCCTCTAGTTGTGTAAGGCCGGTATCTATTGGCAGCGATAATATTTCGATTGCTGCTTGTTAAACCAAAACGTATGTTCCCCGGAACGGCCATCACTTTCTTTTTGGTGGTGATATCATAACCAAAAATGCTATCCTCGGGGTAGAGATTCAATTTACTTTCAGAAAACTCCCCGTTATACTTGCTGTAACGAATCAGCAGAATATTCTGGTTGGCCGGATGAAAGTCGAGATAACTGACGAACCCCTGTTTCTTAAAGTCATAAGGTAATGTTTGCTTCAGCTCAAAATCTTTGGCATGTAGGATGTAAACAGCTTTCCAGTCTGCAACGGCAAGCATGCTCTTATCTCCTGAAAGTGCTGTGGTGTAAACCGGTGTATCGGTAAAAAAAGTGTCTTCCTGACTGTGAACTTCATTCGGGAAAACAAAGACCATCAATAAAACTATCTGCTGCCAATAGCTCCACACTTTCATCTAAAAACGTTTTAACACATTCGATTTCACTTCATCCAGAATCACATCCGAATTGTCCTGGACGACCTTTACCACAAAATCATCTTTCCCCGATTCCGTCACTTTAACCAGGATATCATATAGCCCTTGACCATAGGCCTTTTCAAACTCCTTTCTCTTATTCAGGTAGGTTCCGTATGAGCGGGGAACAATCAAGCTGTTTCCGTAAAGCGAAACACCTACCACTTCATCGCGATAAGCCTGAAAAGCTTCTTTGTCTCCAAGGGGAATATCCCGCAGGTTAAGCAAGAACGTACCAATTTCCACATCGCGGTTGATGGAGGAGTTTGTTCCGGTCCATGTAGCAGTGAAGGTCACCTTTACATCCAGGTTAATCGTGTTTTGCTTTTTCATAAAAAGGGTCCAGGGCAGATACCACCTTTTGTCAGGAATCTTCGCTTTTCCGTA
>JAASSU010000078.1 GCA_021767705.1 Bacteroidota bacterium
CCCCCCCCCAACGCCCCTCTCTCCACAATGCTCTGGATACCACGTCATTTCGAACCGCCCCAGGTGGTGAGAAATCTATTTTGTTTTAACAGATATCAATGGATTAAAAAATAAATTCCGCCATGGATAAAAGCGATGCTATCAAGCGTATAAATGAACTAACAGCTCAACTTCAAAGGCACAATTATAACTACTACGTACTGCATCAGCCTGAAATTTCGGATTATGATTATGACATGCTGATGAAGGAACTCCAGCGTCTGGAGTCGGAGTATCCCGGACATGCTTTGCCCGACAGTCCTACCCAACGCGTGGGCAGTGATATTGACCAGAGTTTTGAGCAGGTAAAGCATCCCACGCCCATGCTCTCGCTCGACAATACCTACAATGAACAGGAATTGAAGGATTTTGATCAGCGGGTGAAGAAAGAAGTAGGTGAAGAGCTAAGCTATGTTTGTGAGCTGAAATACGATGGTGTGGCGATAGGGCTGCATTATGAAAACGGACTCCTGACGCGTGCCGTTACCCGTGGCGATGGTGTTCAGGGCGATGATGTGACCGAAAACGTAAAGACTATCCGGAGCATTCCGCTGAGACTGCAAGGCGATGATTATCCTGATCAACTGGAGGTGAGGGGAGAGATTTTTATGCCCCACAAGTCTTTTGAGCGCCTGAACGAAGTACGTCAGAAAGAAGGTAAAACGCCATTTGCAAACCCACGGAACTCTGCGGCCGGCAGCCTGAAGATGCAAAAATCCTCGCAGGTGGCGCAGCGTTCACTCGATTGTTTTATCTATCAGTTTATTAGTAACGACCTGCCTTCGGATACGCAGATGGGTAACCTTGAGAAAGCCAAAGAATGGGGCATCAAAGTTTCCGAGCACTCTATCAAATGCAAGACCATTGATGAAATACTGGCCTTTATTGAAGAGTGGGACACCCGCCGCAGCGAGCTCCCCTATGATATTGACGGGGTAGTGGTAAAGGTGAATGAGTATGCTTTGCGCGATGAGCTGGGCACTACGGCCAAATCGCCACGTTGGGCTATCAGCTATAAGTTCAAGGCCGACAGTGTAAAAACCCGGCTGAAGAGCGTCGACTTCCAGGTAGGGCGCACCGGAGCGGTGACGCCTGTGGCGAACCTGGAGCCGGTGTTGCTTGCCGGAACTACGGTCAAGCGGGCCTCACTCCACAATGAAGACATTATCAAGAACCTCGACCTGCGCGAAAACGATATGGTTTTTGTGGAGAAAGGCGGCGAGATTATCCCAAAGATAACGGATGTGGATAAGGAAGCTCGCAAAGAAGAGTCCCGCCCTGTGACTTTTATCTCGCATTGCCCCGAATGCGGGAGCAAGCTGAGAAAGAATCCGGAAGAAGCTGCGCATTACTGTCCTAGTGAAACAGGCTGCCCACCACAGATCAAGGGAAGGCTTCACCACTTTATCAGCCGGAAGGCCATGAATATCGACAGCCTGGGCGAAGGAAAAATCGAGGTTATTTATGATGCCGGGTTAATCAGGAATGTGGCAGACCTCTACGACCTGGAGAAAGAGGATATCCTGGGCCTGAAAAAAGACTATCACGATGGGGAGAAAGTACGAACAGTAAGTTTCCAGGAGAAAACCTCTGAAAACATTATCAAAGGAATACAGGCTTCTAAGGAAATCCCTTTCGAGCGGGTGCTTTATGCCTTGGGCGTTCGCTTTGTAGGAGCCACAGTAGCTAAGAAGCTGGCACAGGAGTTTAAAAATATTGACCTTCTGATGCAAGCAGGCAAGGAGACGCTGGTTAGCGTAGATGAAATTGGCGAGCGTATCGCTGAAAGCGTCATTGATTATTTTTCCAGACCTGAGCATCAGAAAATTGTTGAACGCCTTAAAAAGGCAGGATTGAAACTGGAGGTGGAGCAGCAGGAGGGCGCTTCCGACTCGCTGAAGGATAAACGTATTGTTATCAGCGGTGTTTTTGAGAAAAGCCGCGATGAGCTGAAGCAACTGGTGGAGATGCATGGCGGACGAAACGTAAGCTCTGTCTCATCCAAAACCGATTTTATTCTTGCCGGAGAAAACATGGGCGACAGCAAACGCAAAAAAGCAGAAACCCATTCTGTGCCGCTGATATCCGAAAAAGAGTTTTTAGAGATGATAGGAGAGGAGTAGGTGGAATAGTTTAATAGTTAATTTGTAAAAAATGGCAAAGGGCGAAAAGTTGTTGGCATTAGAAATGTTTATGGTTCCTGATTCCGTGTTCCGAGAGATGTGCATGAATGTATGACTGTATGGTTGAATGGATGAATGAATGAAAATGGCTCTCATGAAATCATACAGCCATTCACCCACGCAACAAGGAACCTGAAAACCGAAATTCCTTCTTATACAATCATTCATGGCTCTAATCTAATTACAGAATGATAGTTAATATCAATAGTTTAGATGCGATTAGATTCCTCCTCCCTCCATTGCGCAAACACTTTTGATTAGAATGCCAACTTTTTACCGGCGCAATTCCGGTTGTCGGAATGACCTTGATTTGAGGGAGAAGGTGGGAAAAAGGGCGCGCCGACACCTTGTTAAATTTTATATGCGTCGGCGCGCCCTTTTTCCATTCTAAGCACCCTGATGATTCAGTCATCCCGACCGAAGATGCAGAGCGGAGCGGAGCATCGAAGGGAGGGATCTGATAATGCGCTCGATAATTAGAATAGGGCCTCATTCATTTAATAAATTTACTTTTCTTCCCCTAAGCCCTAATCTCTTAGCCCTAAGCGATTAGCTATATTAGGGATCTCTAGGATTAACCCTTACAGCCTGTTCACGCTTCCTGCTCCGGACACGCTGGTTTTGATGCTTTCAGGATTGCCGGTATAGCGGATGCTTCCCGCTCCGGATACGCTGGCTTTTAGTTCTTCTGAGGCATTTACGCGGGCATCACCGGCACCACTGATATCTACGTGTGTAATTTTGGTTTCCAGGTTTTCGGCACGCAGGCTCGAAGCACCACTGCCTTCAAAAACCATTTCATCGGCTTTGCCTTCCAGGCGAATGTCGCCGGCTCCGCTTACATCTATGCTTAGTTTGTTTACCCTCAGGTTCAGCTCCATTTCTGAGGCTCCGCTGGCATCTACATTCAGACTATTTTGCTCGATGACATCTTCGCAATAGACATCAACAGCACCCGAAAGGTCAAAAAACTCCACGTCCTGATAATTCACCAGCACTTCAAGTTTTGTGGAATTGCTGATGTTTTTTGTGTCGATATGCAGCGTACCTCCTCTGACATAGGTTTCGATGTTGTCCATCAGGTTTTCATCAGCGGTGACTTCGATTGTTTTCGAATCATTCCTTACGAGGTTAATGGTTAATCCGCCTGAAGCATCGATGGCATCAAACGAAGAGATGCTCCTCTCTTCTTTAATAACATTGCCGTTTCCGCGTTCTCCGGTCAGCGCATTGATACATCCAGCATAGCTTAAAGAAAAGAGAATAGCAATAAACAGAACTGATTTTTTCATTGGTCTTTGATTTAGGTTTCTGATTCATAGCCACACATCCCGTTAAGGAAATGCGTGGCTACACAAATTTATGATGTTATCTTTTTATTTGATTACAAGATCTCCGGAACCGTGCACAGATTCATTGACTTTGCCAGGATTTCCATAGCAATAGGTGTCTCCGCTGCCATTAGAGTTGACTACCATCTCTTCTTTTACAGTGATTACGGCATCGCCTGAACCACTCTTATTCAGTTCGGCTGATTTTGCTTCCATTATCCTGCCGCTAAAGTCGCCCGACCCGGCTTGCTTCAGGTAAAGGCTATTGGCTGATCCGCTGGCAGAAACATCTCCCGAACCATACAGTTCCACTTTCAGATGGGCAAGGTACATTTCATCACATTCCACATCGCCACTGCCGTTGACACGGATTTTCGCGCTGTTGTTCACTCCTGAGAATTCGCAGTTGCCCGAGCCGGAGACCTGCACTTCCAGGTCTTTCACATCCAGGCGGCTTTCAAAATCGCCCGAACCGTAAATCTCAATGACAAATTCGTCACCCTCTAACACACCCTCAGACTCAAAATCGCCTGATCCGGCAATATGGACTTTCTCAAGGTTGGGGGCGGTAACAATCACCTCAGACTCCTCTGAGTCACTACCCCACCAACTGATGCTCATGTTGCCTTCGTAGTCAACGATGAGGGCATCGCCTTTTACCTTGGTTATTATCTTGTCTATTTCTCTTTCTTCAGCAACTACAGTTACGCTAATGGCCGAAGCCTGCCTGAAAACCACATCTACCGAGCTGCGGATGCTGATTACGGTGAAGTCCGGGACTTTTCTTTCTTCTTCAATTCTTTGGTTACCGGCCTGGAGGCTGAGGGTGGTAATTATGAGTACTGCTAAGCTTGTGAGTATCTTTTTCATGATTGTTTGTTTTTATGTTTGACGTTAATATTTTTTTCTGGTTACAGATTCCTGTTAATACTCATAGATGATGATATCACCGTTCTTGTTTTCAAGGGTCATGGTTCCGGCATTGCTGCCTTTACCAATGCGCCCTTCGTAGCTTTTCGATAGCATGGATGATTCTGAAATGGTCATCTCAGAAATCTCTTCCGGATAATAAAATGACCCCATCTTCACCTCGCAATCTACGTTAAAGGCCGAATTTTTATCCACCCCCATTTTTAAGGTGCCAAACTTGCTCTCAGCAGACACGTGCTTCACCGATGGTTCGAGCTTGTGAATGATGCTGCTGCCATATCCGTTCTCTATGCTTAGAGACCCCGAAACTTTGTCGGCTTCAAAGCTCCCGAAAGTGCCTTCAAAATCAAGGTCGACGGCTTCGCCAAGGGTAAACTGACCGTTTTTGCTTTCTGCAATGAGCGACTCCACTTCACCGATATGAGCATTTCCAAATTTGGATTCCACAACCAACCGGCCGCCCTTAGTGATTTCGAGGTTGCCGTTCGAGGAGCTAATTTCGCCGGCTTTGATGTGCTCGATGGTAGCGTTTCCAAACTTGCTGCTTATTTCATTGCGCTCCCCTTCAAGCACCTCGCAAACAAGGTTTCCGAACTTCGATTCTATTTCGGTGTCTCCTTTAACATGCTCTGTAAAGATAGATCCGAACTGGTTTTCGATAATCAGGTGTATCTCCACAGGCATTTTCACAATGATATCTATACGCGATTCATCAAGAATATTATCGGCGTTGACTTCGGTTTCAACCCTGATGGTGTTTCCGGTTTTAGAGTGGGTGACTTCCACATTTCGCTTTACCTTCTCAAAGTCATTAGGGTCGCCTTCAAAGAGGACTTCCACAGATACGACCTTCTGGTTCCAGTTGGTGCATTCAATATTTCCAAACTGATGCCAGATATCGAGCGTGGCGTATGGTTTAACTTCGGTTTGCTGCGAAAGCAAGCTCTGAGCCTGAACGTTTACTGCAAATGCAAGGAAAGCGATGCCCAGTGCTGCTATTGTTTTATTTATTGGTTTCATCTTTTTTGATTTTTCTACTGTCAATAATTATTGTGAGCGGGAATCATTGCTAAAGACTTTTCCTTTCCACATCCTTAACCTGTGCGAGGATGCGTTCAAGAAAAGCCTCCTTTTTCATCTCATTCATGATAAGTGCGCGCTTAATCTTATCATTCTGAGGGTTCGCTTTTAGCTTTTTCTTCAGCAATTCCCTGTTTTTTTCGTATTCTTTCAGTTCCTTTTCGGCGAAGCGTTTAATCTCTTCCACCTGGTTATCCTTCAGGTTGAGCGTCTGGATGCTCCTGAGTTTTTTATCGCTGGAGTTGGTGTAATAGTCTATGGCGGTCACCACTTCTTTGGGCAGTGCTGAATACTGAAGCGGATCGGCAAAAAAGCGATCAACAAAATCACGATTGTTCTGGTAATAGATTCCGCCGATACTGAAAAGCATCAGCAAAGTAGCCGCCACACTTAAAGCTCTGACATGCCTCAGAAAGAAGTTGTTTCTCCAGTTGCGTTTTTTCCGGAACCGATTAAAGTGATCGTTTGGAGGCTCCTGCTCAAAAGCCTCTCTGTTTTCGTTGATATATTGTTTTAGTTTGTCCATGATGGTTAAGATAAAAATGATTGAAGTGTGCGGTTTTGGTTAATCGTTCTTAGCAGGTTTTTCCGTGCCCGTGAATACCTGGTGCGTGCCGTGCCATGCGAAACCTCCAGTATCTGGCTGATTTCGTAGTGGTCGTAGCCTTCAAAAAGATAGAGCAGGAGAATAATCCGGTCTTTGTTGTTTAGTTGGTTGAGCGATTTTTTTATCTCCCCTACCTTATAATCGGTATGTTCCTGCTCAAAATAAGAAGGCGTGGCTTGTGCAGGTTCCTCAATCTCATCAATATCCTCAAAGTTGAGATGCTGCCGGATGCTGTCGAGCGATTTATTTACAACGATTCGCTTCAGCCATGCCCCAAAGGATGCTTTGGCTTCAAACTGGTTCAGTTTCCTGAAAGCATCCAGAAAAGCCTCCTGCATGATATCCTCTGCCTCCTGGGTGTCCTTAACAATCCTCAGGGCCGTGTTGTACATCGCATGGCAGTATTTCTGGTAAATAACGTCCTGCGATTTTTTGTCGCCATTTTTACAGCGCTCCACAACTAAAAATTCTATGTCTTGATTTTTCGGCAAAAGATTTTCTTTATTTAAAAGACGGTTTTTATTTTGAGGTGTTACAAAAAATATCTTTTAGCTTTGCGCGTCGTTGTTCAGAAACATTGTTGTCCGATAAAAATGAAATACAGATTAAATAGGTTTCTCACCGCCTCAGGCGGTTCGAAATAACAGACTGTTACGTTGTTGAGGAGGGGGTTGGTGGTGGCTTCGCCGCCACCAACCCCCTCCCTCTAACCAATACTCTGAAAGCCTCGTCATTTTGATACCGAAGCTTCGGTAAGAAATCTCAATTGTTTTACCGGACAACAATGATTTTGAATACCAAACTTAAAAACGTATTAACTTACAAACGTAGAAACGTAGAAACGTAAAAACTTACAAACTTAGAAACTTAGAAACGTAAAAACGTAGAAACATACAAACGCAGAAACATACAAACGCAGAAACATACAAACGCAGAAACATACAAACGTAGAAACATACAAACGTAGAAACTTACAAACCTATTAAACCGAATCCAGAAATGAAAAAACCATTTGCTCCGGCGGCTACATATACTTTAGTTTTTTTGGCGATGCTCTTTTGGGGACTGACCTTCGTGTGGTCTTCCATTGTTTTTGAATACTACAGTCCGGTAGCCACACTTACCATGCGTTTGCTGATATCCACCTCGCTGATGTTCCTGGGGCTGTGGATTTTCGGGATGCTGGAGCCTGTTAAAAAGGAGGATTTCGGGTTGTTTTTTCTGTCGGCACTCTTTAACCCGTTCCTGTATTTCCTGGGAGAGAATTACGGGATAAAGTATTCATCGGCTACCATATCGGCGGTGGTGATTGCCGCTATTCCAGTTTTTACCCCGGTGCTGGGCTACTTTGCCCTCAAAGAAAAGCTTTCAGCTATAAACCTTATCGGGATGCTGGTTTCTTTTTTCGGCATCCTGCTCATGCTGCTGAACAATGACTTTTCGCTGAATGCACAGCCGCTGGGCGTTTTTGCGCTGGTGGTGGCTCTTGTGACGGCTATCATCTATTCTATCCTGCTAAAGAAATTATCCGGAAAATATTCGGCGTTTTTTATCATTGCCGTGCAAAACCTTATCGGGCTCATTTACTTCCTGCCGCTGTTTTTCATCTTCGACTGGCAGGATGTTATCAGTACGCCCATCACCTTTGAGCTGGCTTCCAACCTGCTGATGCTGGCCGTTTTTGGCAGTTCGCTCGCTTTTGTTTTTTATACAGTTGGTACCCGCGAGATCGGCGTAAGCAAAACCAACTTTTTTACCAACCTCATCCCGGTCATCACGGCCATTTTCTCTTTCTATGTGCTTGGCGAGCAGTTCGACCTGCAAAAAATTATCGGGATGGCCATCGTCATTATCGGCGTCATCCTCTCGCAAATGCAGCGCACCGGAAGGTTTGTGGCGTTCTACCGTTTCTTCGGGAGATTCAGGAGGTAAGTTAGTGAGTTGGTAGGTTACTACGTTTAGTAGGTTTGTAAGTTTGTAGGTTTCTACGTTGATGTAGAGGTGTTTAAGTGTGTAAGTGTTTAGGTGTTTATGTTCAGTTGGCAATGCGGCAGTTGGCAATTGAAATATTTCGGGTTCCGTGTTTCCCGATTCGTAACTTATCAGGATTAGTTCGACAATCAAGATATCATAAGTTTGTTGCTCCCATATCTTTTGTCTCACTGAATCGAGTTCCTGGTACCGGGTTTCAAGTTGATGACCACCTAATGACGATCCAATGACAATCTAGTGACATTCTAATGACGGTATGGATTGTGCTTCGAGTTAATTCGTCTAAAATTCGCCTGAATTCGCAAAAAAAGGGATTTGGAATTTATGATGAGTTGAACGAACTTTACGGGAATTAATACTGCAGCATATGAGAAAAATTACCGTATTAGGAGCCGGGCTGGTGGGCCGGGCTATTGTTCTTGATTTACACCAGGATAAAAATTTTAAGGTAACTGCCGTGGACAGCAGTGCAGAAAACTTACGCCGTTTGCCGGATGAGGTAGCAACTAAACGGGCTGATGCCGTGGTGGAGCTGGAGGATCTGGTTGCTGCTGCGGATATGGTGGTCAATGCCTTGCCGGGATCGATTGGCTTTGGGGTGCTAAAGCGCTTGATTGATTCAGGAAAGGAGGTGGTGGATATCTCTTTCTTTCCGGAAGATATGTTTGAACTCAGAGAGAGGGCAAAGCAAAAAGGCGTGACCGTAGTTTGCGATATGGGTGTGGCCCCCGGAATGAGCAATCTTTTGGCGGCCTATGCAGCCCGATCTTTCGATAAGGTCAGGGATGTTACCATCGCGGTGGGCGGACTGCCCAAAGTGCGCACTAAACCTTTCGAGTACAAAGCACCGTTTTCTCCTGCTGATGTGCTCGAAGAATACACCCGACCTGCCCACATCAGGGAGAAAGGGGAGGAGCTGAGTGTGGAGCCTCTGACGGCGCTGGAAAAGATGGAGTTTGAGCAGGTAGGTACGCTGGAGGCTTTTGTTACGGATGGACTGCGCAGCTTGCTCCATTACCTTGATGCTGAAAATATGGTGGAGAAAACCCTCCGTTATCCGGGATATGCAGAGAAAATACAGCTCCTGAAGGATATTGGATTGTTTGGCGAGCATCCTGTGAAAGTTAATGACCACAATGTGAAACCAATGGATTTAACTTCGAGACTCCTGCTGCCCATGTGGAAGTTGGAAGAGGGTGAGCAGGACTTTACGGTGATGCGTATAGTAGTTGAAGGATTGAGAGCGGGCCAACCCATGACAGAGCAATGGGATCTCTACGATGAATATGACCGTAAAATGGGCATCCACTCCATGGCACGCACCACCGGATATGCCGCCACGGCGGTAGTCAGGAGACTGGCTGCCGGAGAAATCAAGCGCAAGGGGCTGGTAACCCCCGAAGAACTGTCGGAGCTACCGCAGGTGGTGGAGAAAATCCTGGAGGAGCTACGCGCTAAAAATGTGGTGTTTAGGAGGAGTACAGCCACTAAGCCGTAATTTATTTGCATTGCGGGTGTGGATTTTCGAAATTGATTTATATATTTGCAGCCGCAAAATGATGGCGGGGTAGCTCAGGTGGTTAGAGCGTCGGATTCATAACCCGGAGGTCCCGAGTTCAAGTCTCGGTCCCGCTACAAGCCAGAGCCTGTTAGTGCAAACTGACGGGCTTTTTTGTTTTGTAGGGTGTTAAAGCATGGGAGTAAGGATTGAAAGAAAGCCCTGTCAGGGTTCTGAACCCTGACAGGGTTGGTTTTTTCAAACCTGACAGCCTCCCCCGCAGGGGTGCTGTCAGAGTTGGAAGAAACATCCGCGCCATTGTTTCTACCCTTCCGCCTGAACCAGGTTTGGTTTTTCAAAACGGGGATAGTGCGTCGGATTCATATCCGCCTGTGGCGGACAAGAGCCCCGAATTTCAATGAAATTCGAGGGTCCACGAAAAAAGGTTTTCGGGATTCAAGTCTCGGTCCCGCTACAAGATAAAGCCTGTTAGTGCAAACTGACGGGCTTTTTTGTTTTGTAGGGTGTTAAAGCATGGGGTTAAGGATTGAAAGAAAGCCCTGTCAGGGTTCTGAACCCTGACAGGGCTGGTTTTTTCAAACCTGACAGACTCCCCCGCAGGGGTGCTGTCAGAGTTGGAAGAAATATCCGCGTCATTGTTACTACCGTTCCGCCTGAAACTGTCTTAGTTTTTCAAAACGGGGATAGGGCGAAGGATTCATATCCGCCTGTGGCGGACAAGAGCCCCGAATTTCAATGAAATTCGAGGGTCCACGAAAAAAGGTTTTCGGGATTCAAGTCTCGGTCCCGCTACAAGCCAGAGCCTGTTAGTGCAAACTGACGGGCTTTTTTATTTTGTAAGGTGTTAGAGCATAGGGTAAGGGTTGAGAGAAAGCCCTGTCAGGGTTTTGAACCCTGACAGGGCTGGTTATTTCCAGAATTGAAGGAGATTCCTGTACCATTGTTGCTACCATTCCGCCTGAACCTGGCTTAGTTTTTTAAAATGAGGATAGGGTCACGGCGGTGGACTGGTGGTGGTTGTTTATCCCCGGGTTGCGGACTGCGTCCTTACCCGGGGTTATTGATGTTTGACCCCTTTCGGGTCAGGGGTTGTGTTGACAGCAAAGGATTTCCGGGATGCAGGTACAAAAAAACCTGCCGTCCCATGACCGGCAGGTTTCTCAACATTAACCTTAAACAATTAAATTTTAGAGTATAAATAACCCCTAAATCAAATCACCATCAAATATAAGAAAATATTTTCTTTTTTCAATAGCTTCTCTCTCTTCGGATGGCAAAAAAAACCTGCCGCCGGTAAGCGACAGGTTTCATTAACAAAACCCTTAATTATTATGGATTCAACACGGCACATTAAACACCTCTATTAACCGTGCCTTTTAACAAAAATAAAAAAACCTGAACGATTTTAAAAAAGCTCAGGTAATTTTTCCAAAAAAAATCCTGCCGCTTTTTGGGCGGCAGGATTCAACATAACACTAACTCCTAATTTAAACGTTAACCACTTGTTCAATCAATTAAAACCCCTATTGACTGGAACCCCAAAGATACAAAAGAACCGGATAATTGCACAGCATTCGGGTAAAAATTATTTGATTTTTTTAAGAAGTCACTAAATCATCGGGAGCATCTACGCTGCCTTTGGGTTTGGGCAGCAGGTAGCACTCCAGCCGCGCCGGATCGTCTGAGTAGATAATCTGTGCAATTTCGCTGATGGGCACCAACAGCTTATAGAGCTCGTTGAGTTTTTCTACACGCTCCTGGGTGTACAGTCCGCGGTCTTTCTTAAACTTTTCCTGCTCCATATTGGCCTGGCGCAGTGCATCGGCTTTGTCCGGCAGCGAGGTGATAATGGCCTCGTTGCAGCCGGCAGCTACCAGCTCGGCCTGGTACTTCTGTGCCGTTTCGGCCAGCGAGTCCATAAACAGCACCATCTTTGCCTGGTTGTTGCGCACCTTCCGGATGTCGTTCAGTCCAAACTGGTTCTGAACCGCCACATTGCCATCAAAGGCCTTGCGCGCAAAAAAGGCAATGGTGCGGAAGGCGTTGGTGCATGCGCCCATGGCTTCGGTCAGGTTTTGGGTTTTTTCTACCTGCTCGTCAATGATGACCTGGTCTGACTTTACAGCCAACACATTGTCGATAGCCGTTCCGATGGTTGCCGGATATTCGGCACTCAAAGTGTTGTCGAAAGCCGTAAAATCACCAATGTCTTCAGGAAGAGTGGCCTTAACAGTGTCAGCATGCTCAATCATATCCGCATCGCTCACTGCAAATAATCTTTCATTTTTTGACATTTAATTAAGATTTTGATGATGAATAAAATTTCTCGGGTGTAGCCAAAAGGCTAAACCATAATTATGTAAAGCGTACCACACAAGGTGGTGAGAAGCGTTCCATTGTTAATAGTGCCTTTATTTGCCCGGAAAGCAGCCTGAAAAACCATTTTCCTTGATAGCAGGGCAATAGCGGAGGCTGATCCACATACAGCGGGCATTAAACCACATATAGCGGAGGCTGATCCACATACAGCGGGCATTAAACCACATATAGCGGAGGCTGATCCATATATAGCGGGCATTAAACCACATATAGCGGAAGCTGATCCACACACAGCGGACATTAAACCACACACAGCGGAAGTTGATCCATCCACAGCGGAGGTTCAACCATTTGGCTGACTATCCGCTGCAACTGTTTAACTTTGGCAGATTTAATACAAGAAGCAAAGAACACATTATTGTATTCAGCTCCCCTCATGTACCTCTCTCTTGTTTATTGCTTTAAGGCCGCTAAGCCATGTTGAATAAATCCTATCGGTCAGGTCGTTGTTACTATATGCTAAAGTAAACAAAAAATCTAAAACTTCAAATTTGTGGAAGGAAAAAATTCCTTAGCAACAAAAAAATCCTGACAGGAGCCATGCCCTGCCAGGATAGGATAACAATCAGTCCTCATTAAGTTTGTTTGGTGCTGGTGCGGTTATGTATTGCACGGGGAGCACCTACACAATGAAATCGAACATTTTGTTGACGCTAACAAAATGATAAAATCACAGCCCTTCTTTTTATGTCAGCCCTGCTGTATTTCAGAAGGGGGATATCCTTAAAACACGCCAAACCTAGTAACCTACAAACTTACAAACTTCCGAAACAAAGAAAGTCTTCCCCGCCTCTGCTAAAGCTACGGCGGGACTAATTCGGCTATGGATTTTGCTTCGACTGCGTCTTGCAAAACCCAAGTCCTCATTGAGAATCCTTCTTGTAATGCCTGCCCGGCTGTATTCCAGACGGGGAATATCCTCAGAACGCGCCAAACGTAGTAACCTAGAAACTTACAAACTTCC
>JAASSU010000345.1 GCA_021767705.1 Bacteroidota bacterium
AAATATCCCCACGAGATTGCTGCAAAAAACAAAACCACGCCTCCAATCAGCAATACAAAAACCGACCAGAGTGCAATAAGATATTTGACGTATTTTTTCTTAGCCATTTTGCTATTGATATTTTTCTATCCTGATACCTATGTCTTCTATTCCTTTCAGGCTGTCGCTCCGCATTGCCTGGCGCACCTCAAAGCGGTACTCCCCTTCATGGTGAAAGCGTGCACGCTGCATAATCATAATCTTTGCATTACGGATGGCCCCAAAACCACTACCAAACCATTCGCCCCCTTTGTCGGCTAACATGAGTTCAATCGTGTCTTCCACCATTTGTCCATCCGGGAAATGAGTCTGGGTGAAAAAGTATAAATTTCTGTAATTGTAGTCGGTAGTGTGTCTTACGTTAAAGATAAGATTATAAAGCTGGCTGGAATCTTTGATGACGGGTTTAAACACCAGTGTGTCATTTTTATACCAGCCCTCCGGGTTTACCGGGTGGTACTCGTCATAAACTTTGCCCGAATCGCAGGAGGTTAGCAAGGTCGCTGCAACAACCGCCAACACTCCCAAAAAAATGTGTTTTATATTTTTCAACTGTATGCGAATTTCCTTTTTTAATTCACCGATTATTATATTGCCCTTTTTCGCCACACGCATCCACTACACCTACGACTAACGCTTTTTTTTGTAAAACATTTTACACTGCACTATCTCACATTAATCAAATCTTCCCAGGTCATCCTGACCCACCACCTGGTTAAATTCATTCTCTTTCTTTTCATCGACTGCAAACTTTTCGAGCGATTCAGGCTTGCGGCCTTTTTCGTTTGCACGGATGATTTTTTTTACGTTTATCAACGGAATGGGTATGAGGTTGCACGATGCCTTGTCCTTGTAGGCATACCACATCACCTCTTTATACACATCCGTTTTATGCAGGACTGCTGCCCCCTCTTTTGTTTCAAGCTCAACATGTTCCTGCGGGAATTTTCTCAGCGCCTGCTCATAAAGCTTCTGCTCAAAATTTAGGCAGCATTTCAGTTTGCCGCATTGTCCGGCCAGCTTTTGCGGATTCAGCGAAAGCTGCTGCGTACGTGCCGTATTGGTAGACACCGACTGAAAATCGTTCATCCATGAGCTGCAACACATCTCTCTCCCACACGACCCAATGCCGCCTACCTTACTGGCTTCCTGGCGCACGCCAATCTGTTTCATCTCAATACGCACCTTGTACCTCTCAGCCAAAATCCGGATCAACTCCCTGAAATCGACCCGCTCATCGGCGGTGTAGTAAAAAATCGCCTTGGTATTGTCGCCCTGAAACTCAATGTCGTTAATTTTCATATTCAGGCGCAGGCGGGCAGCAATCTGTCGCGACTGTATCTTGGTTTCTTCCTCGCGCTTCACCGATACAATCCATTTCTCTATGTCGCTCATACGGGCTTTCCGGTACACTTTTTTAAACTGAAAAGTCTTCGGGTTGATCTTGCTGCGCCGCATCTGGTGCATTACAATCTGACCCGTCAGCGACACCACCCCGATGTCGTGCCCGGGCGAAGCTTCCACAGCTACAATATCGCCTTCCTCAAGCTGAAGGTCTTTCTTTTTTTCGAAAAACTCCTTGCGATCGTTTTTGAAGCGGATTTGTACGTAAGTCTTTTGCTTCTGGCTTTCCGGAAGGATAATGTCTTTGAGCCAGTCGTGGGCATCAAGCTTGCAGCATCCATCCTTAAAAAAAGCTTCATTCGACGAGATCAGGTTTGGCTCAGTATAAAACCCCCTCGTAAAGAAGTCGTTATGTATATCGGTTTTCTTATAATCCATAGTCAATCATATATAATAATCAGTGCTTTGGCAGGATGCCACCAGCATCCGGTTCATCCAAAACACCTGTTAACAGCTTTTCTGTTGCTTCGTCCATAAAAACAACCTTTATTGCATACGGAGGAAAAGCCAACTCCACCTGCAAATGTAATTAAAATTCAGTGTCCTACTTTTTTCCTGCATGCAAGAGTTTGGTCGTAATGATGGATAAATCGGTAAACAGAATATCCGGCTTGGCATTACGCTCAATATGATAAATAGCATCATTAAACTCCTTGTAAAGCTGATCAAGGTTTTTTTCATTGATGAAAGGGGCAAATCCCTGAACAAACTTCCCTTCCATCGGCGAAAGCCTGGCTGCATCTAGCCCGGCGTAGTTGAGCAGCATGGCTTTTCTGAACACATTGAGGCCATAGCCCAAAAAGCTTTTCTGCCGCTCGCGCCCTAACCTCGAAACCTCCACCACAAACTCAGAAATATCGGTAAACTTGGCGACAAAACACATCCGCATCCAATCGCGGAACTTTTCGTAATTATACACCTCTATCTCCGATGTCTGAATAGCATCGCGCGCAGCCACCAGGTTTCCGTTGGCAATTTTTACGGCGTTGTGCGCCTCTTCTTCGCCTGCCTGATGTTTTTCCCTGAGGTAGCTCAGTAAATCATCCTCCTTGTATCCTGGAATTTTTACGGTTTGCGAGCGCGACAGTATCGTTCCAATAATTTTATCAGACTGGTGCGACACGAGCAAAAACAGTGTTTTTGGTGGCGGCTCTTCAATCACCTTCAGCAGCCTGGGCGCCGCTGAGTGGTAAAGAAACTCAGTCATCCAGATAAGCATGACTTTATATTCAGCCTCATAGCTTTTGTAGGATAATTTGTCGATAATGCTTCGCGCGTCGTCGGTGTTGATATAGCCCTGCTTGTTCTCTATTCCTATTTTTGCGTACCAATCGCCGGGCGAGAGGTGGGCATCATTTTCCAGTACTGCCGCGCGCCAGTTTTCGAGATAAAAGCTATTGCTGCTCGATACCTCCTTATCTTTGAGCTGCTTGACCTTCGCCACCGGAAAAACAAAATGCAAGTCGGGATGCGAGAGCTTTTCGTATTTCACACACGAAGGGCAAGTGCCACACGAATCACCATCCGTTTTGTTTCGGCAGTTGATGTACTGGGCATAAGCCAGTGCCAGTGCCAGGTTGCCCGTGCCTTCTGTTCCCAAAAACAACTGCGCGTGGCTGATACGGTTCTCATCCACCGTTCTGACCAGGCGTTTCTTTACATCCTCAAGACCGTAAATGTCTTTAAACTTCATCAGACCTCAATTTTGTTCAAAGATAAAAAAACCCGTCGCAGGCATTTCTTTTTCATCGCCAGAAATGCATGATCGACGGGTAACTTTATTTTAATCCAAATAATTATAATC
>JAASSU010000346.1 GCA_021767705.1 Bacteroidota bacterium
GAATCCTGGGCTTTAGTAAGCTGCTGAAGATTGAGCATGTGATAGTTGTTCCTGAAAAGGTTCTCATCCGTACGCTTCAGATCAAAACCCGAGAGGTCAAATTTCACAATCTGTTCCTCAAAATATGTCCGCTGCAGCGGATCTTTTCTTCGCTTCCGCACATCTGTGGTCTCCTCCTCAAAGTTATAGCCATCAAAAAGCTTCAGGTACATGTTCTGCTGATCATTACTCAGCTGCATGTACCCTGAGTCAGCAACGGTTACCTTCGTGTTTCCTTCATTACCTGTATGATCGTAAATCATCACCTTTTTCAGGGAGTTCCCGTCTTTTCCTTTCTTGGCCACCCTGATAACGTAGCCTTCTATCCCGCTGTAATAAATATTTTCCTTAATGTTGAAGGCCAGCTTTTGCTCTTTCACATCATATAAAATAGACCGAAACTTCAGGTTGGCCACCGGCATCACGTTGTTAGAAAAGAAAAACGCGGCAATGCTGATAAACACAATAAGCACTATCAGCGGATACATCACCTTTTGAAGTGAAATGCCCGCCGCCTTCATTGCCACCAGCTCATAGCGCTCACCCAGATTTCCGAACGACATCAGCGAGGAAAGCAACACCGCCAAAGGCAAAGCCATCGGAACAAAAGTGGCCGAAGCATAAAAAAGCAGCTCGGTAATAATGTACCACTCCAGCCCTTTCCCTACAAGGTCATCCACATATTTCCACAGGAATTGCATGAGCAGCACAAACACTGCTATAAAAAAGGTGCCCAGCAATGGGCCAACGTAGGTGCGCAATATGAGTTTGTATAGCTTCTTCAATTCGGTTTTTTCTTGTGGCAGCAAAGATAATTGATTTTATGGCATGCCAACTAAACGCAAAAACCCTGCCGCTATTGTGGGATAAGGAAATTGCAGAGAGAGAACAGAGATATTAATAGTGGTGGTCTTACATGTAACTTTTTCTCACAGACTTAAGTTTCTCTGGTTTTTTCTCAAGGTATTCAATCATGTTACTGAACAAATATGCTGCACTCATAGTCGTTTAATTACATTTTTCTGTTCCTTTTTGCTCAGCACAATTATTTTGCATGGGACGAAAATCACGTTCAATCCTTTCAGGATTGCAGGATTGACATCACATCATTAGCCCTGCATTTCATACAGGGTTTATACTGTTCATCGCCTCCGGCGATATAAACATTGTAGACAGGAAAGAGTGAAAAAATCCACGAAATGGATAAACGGCATTAACCGCGGGTGAAACCCGTGGAAATAGTAGCATTTCCACTACTCAACAACCCTGCAAAGGGTTGAACAAGTCATAATTGCCTTTTAAAAACTTACTTTTTGTTTAGAGCTAATACTTTTGCTGATGACTATAATGTTATTTAAAATTGTCAAAAAAACACCTCAGTAATAAATCTCAAAACACATCAAAGTATTGGATGTTATTGATTTCAACCGCCTTGAGTTTTCGAATTTGAAAATGTAGTCCTACAAGTTTTCGGGATGTAATTTGGGGTTACCCTTTGCTTTATCAGGATATTAAACTCTCATAAAATCTGTCAGGGCAGTGTATGCAACAGGAGTCTTATGCTTCGACCCCATTCACTTATCTTACTTTTACTTGCCTGCCTCTCCCACTCTGCATCCGGAAATACAAGCAACAATAAGTGCTGGCAAAATATCGTTTGCATTACGATGTTTCGTATCTTTGCAGCAAATAAATCAACGGGCCTGACATGAAAACAATTCCGGTTACAGACAAAAAAAGCGCACAGCGTTTCCACGATGTGGCACGCATTATTTATAAGGATAATCCTGTGTGGATTTGTCCGCTCGACAAATCGGTTGAAGAAATTTTCCATCCGGAGACCAATGTTTTTTTCAAGCATGGCGATGCCATACGCTGGATTCTTGTAGACGAGCAGGGCAGCCTCATCGGAAGAGTCGCCGCTTTTATCAATGAAAAAAAGGCATACAATTTTGAGCAGCCCACCGGTGGGATGGGTTTTTTTGAGTGCATCAATGATCGCGACGCCGCTTTTCTGCTGTTCGACACGGCCCGCAAATGGCTCGAAGAAAGAGGTATGCAAGCCATGGACGGCCCTATCAATTTCGGGGAGAATGATAACTTTTGGGGCCTGCTGGTCGATGGTTTCGAAAACCCGCCGGCCTTCGGAATGAATTACCATCAGCCTTATTACAAAGATTTTTTTGAAGCCTATGGTTTTGAAACCTATTTTGAACAGGTAACCAATCATCTGAACCTTAAAAAAGCTTTCCCGGAAAGGTTCTGGAAAATTGCTAAATGGGTCATGCGCAAGCCACAACTAAAATTCAGGCATTTTGAGTACAAGCTTGCCGACAAGTTTATTGACGACCTGAAAGAAATCTATGATGATGCCTGGAGATACCACGAGAATTTTACGCCCATCAACAAAGATGATATTTACCATTCGCTCGAAGAAGCAAAACCCATCCTTGAGGAAGAGTTTGTCTGGTACGTATATTATGATGATGAGCCCATCGCCTTTCTTGTTATGTTTCCTGATTTCAATCAGATACTGAAACATTTCAACGGCAAGATTCACTGGTGGGACATCCCGAAGTTTCTATGGCTGAAAAACAGCAAAACCATGAACCGCGCCCGCGTGACGATTATGGGCGTCAAGCCAAAGTATCAGCGCATGGGCATCGAATCAGGGATTTTCTGGCACCTCAACGAGGTCATGAAAAGGAAATCCCACTACCACGAACTTGAGCTATCGTGGGTAGGCGATTTTAACCCGAAGATGCAGAGCATCCACAAGGCTGTTAACAGCGATTTTGGGAAAAAGCATATCACCTACCGCAAGGTTTTTGAAGAAGGGAAATCGGCCGGAAGGGCCACCACCATCGCCAAAGACACAAAAGACAGGGAGATGGGAGACTGAGGGAAAATGAGTCGGTAAGAAAGGGAAAAATTATCGCAACTCTTTTCTCCAAGTCCCCTTTAGTCCCGAAAGCTTTCAGGATTAGGGGGTGTTTCTATAAAGTGTCTTTGAGATTGCTCGGTAAATATCGCCGGAGGCGATGAACAGCATTAACCCTGTATGAAATGCAGGGCAATAGACCGGGATGTCACTCTTGCAATCCTGAAAGGATTGAACTTGATTTGTTCAAGGATTAGTTCAACCCTTTGCAGGGTTGTTGGGTAGTGGGATGATATTCTCTCCACGGGTTTCACCCGCGGTTAA
>JAASSU010000347.1 GCA_021767705.1 Bacteroidota bacterium
AAAGAAATTGAGGAAGATTGTGATTGCGAGACATTGATAACCGATGCCAAATACGCATTCATATCCGGCGCGCTGCACGAAACAATGACGCCCAACAAAATACAGCGCATCAAGAAGAGCGAGATTATTGACCTGTTTATCACCCATAAGATTTGGGGCATCCCAATTTTTGCAGCTTTCATGTGGCTTACCTTTTGGTCTACCTTTACGTTGGGCGCCTACCCTATGGCCTGGATAGAGGCCGGCGTGGACGCCCTGGGAGGATTCGTCAGCCAGCAAATGACTGACGGCATTTTGAAAGATCTCATTGTTAACGGACTGATAGGCGGAGTTGGTGGGGTATTGGTTTTTCTTCCGAATATCGTCATCCTGTATTTTTTCATTGCCCTGATGGAAGACACAGGCTACATGGCACGCGCTGTTTTTATCATGGACCGGGTAATGCATAAAATCGGGCTTCACGGAAAGTCTTTCATCCCATTACTCATGGGATTCGGATGCAATGTGCCTGCAATTACGGCTACCCGCACCATCGAAAGCCGGCGCGACCGCATTGTTACCATGCTTATTACACCCTTTATGTCGTGCAGTGCACGCCTGCCGGTGTTTATCCTGTTTATTTCTGCCTTTTTTGATTCTTACCAGGCCACCATTCTTTTCGGACTTTATCTGCTGGGGGTGCTTCTGGCAATAGGCAGTTCGCTGCTGTTTACAAAAACCATCTTCAAAAAGGCCGATCTTCCTTTTGTGATGGAGCTTCCACCGTACCGGATGCCGACGATTAAGTCGTTGCTAAAACATATGTGGAGCAGCGCCCAGCAATACATCAAAAAAATCGCAGGAATAATCCTTGTCGCTTCCATTATTATCTGGGCGCTGGGCTATTTCCCAAGAGATGTGGAATATTCCAGAGACTTTGAAAACGAGATTACCTATTTGGAAAGAAATAAGGATTACATTCAAAATTCGGGACAGGAGCAGGTTGGAACTTATACCCTGCAAGTTATTGATGAGAGACTGAAGGAGTTAAAACTTCAGAAAAGAGCTGAAAAGCAAGAAAGCTCTTATATCGGACAGCTTGGCAATTTCATCCAGCCGGTGATGGATCCGCTGGGGTTCGATTGGAAGATGTCGGTTGGTATTCTGACCGGTGTTGCAGCAAAAGAGGTTGTGGTTGGCACGCTTGGCGTGCTTTACCAGGCCGAAGTGGAAGATGAGGAAAACCCATCAAACCTGATAGATAAACTCAGGCAGCAATCCTTCGTGTCGGGTCCTGAGATGGGGAACCCGGTTTTCACTCCGGTGGTAGCCCTCAGTTACATGATATTTATCCTGATTTACTTTCCCTGCGTGGCCGTGGTTGCAGCGGTAAAGAAAGAGTCGGGAAGCTGGAAATATGCCGCATTCCTCGTGTTCTATACTACGGCAGTAGCTTGGATTGCAGCATTTCTGGTAAACCAAATCGGAAACCTGATAGCTTAGTTTTATGTGGCAGGAAATTATTACATATATCATCATAGCCATTGCAGCAGGACTTGCAATGCGAAAGGCGTATTTGAAATTCAAAAAACCTTCAGGATGCGATAGCTGCTCCTCAGACAGCTGCGCGGCGTGTGGCTTAGCCGACCTGAAAAAAGAAATTGACGAGAAAAAAGAAGGCCGGCAACCGTTTACCACAAAAACCTACAATCCGCAGGCGAATAGCCAGCAGTAGATAAAACCCCGGTTGATTTTGAGTTTGGCTTTGCAATAATTATTTTTCATACTTAAAATAAAAATCATAAATTTGCTTAGGGCTCATTAAAACCTGACCAAAATGGCTATAAACAAGGAATTACTGCAGGAAACTTTCGATATCTATGACAATGAAACAATTGTAGAGATTATCAATATCTTTTTCGAAGAGCATCCTGACCGCATCAAAGCACTCAATGAAGCAACAAGCAATAAAGACAGTGAACTACTCCGAACAACGGCCCATGGATTGAAAGGTGTTATCAGCCACTTCCATGCTGAAGAAGCCCGCAAACTTGCCAAAAAACTTGAAGATAAAGGGGCAGAAGGCGATTTTAGCGAAACAGAAGAAATCAAAGAAAAGCTTTTTCAGGAATTGGATGAGATGATGGAAGAGCTGAAGGAAATTAAGAAAAAGTATCAATAGTGTTATGCCGGTAATCAACAGGAAAGAATTTGAAGAAAGGCTGGAAATGCTTTCAGCAGAGGTGATGGTTGAAGTTATCGATATTTTCAATGAAAGTTATCCCGAAAGGAAACAGAATATACAAGAAGCCCTTAGTGAAAAAGATCCCAAAAAACTGGAATTCGAAATCCACGCACTGAAAAACGACCTTTCGCAATTCGGTGCTGACGACTTATTCAACAACACCCAATTGCTTCTGGAAAAAATCAGGGAAAATGACTCCGCTGATTTCGAAAAAGATGCTAATTATTTAATCGGTCAAATCGATCAGGAATTGCTTCCTGAACTCAACGAATGGTATAACAAGCAAGCCTAACGAATCAGGTTATCCAGTCTGTTCATCCCCTCCACAGCCTTTTCATAATTTGGAAAAATCTCCAGCGAGCGCTGATAATCTTTCCGTGCATCCTGCAATTCACCTGTTAGCTCGTAGGCATAGCCACGATTATAATAGGCCTGAAAGTAATTATCGTTATAATTAATGGCTTTGGTCATAAAATCAATAGCCTTCTCATAATCCTCATCATAGACAAGCGCCATGTAACCAATATTATAGTATGCGTGAGGATAGGCACTGTCCAGAGATATGATATTATTATACGTTTCCTCTGCTTTTCCATACTGACCATTTTCCTGGTAGTGCAGCCCAAGCAGGTACATCGTACTTAGATCTTCCGGATCGATGTTGAGGGCACTGTTGAAATAATCTACAGCCATGGCGTTGCCCTGCTCCGACATAAGAATGCCCACCTTAAGAAAAGGGTCCTTGAAAGACGGGTCGCGGGTAATGGCTTCCTGGTAATTGGAGATGGCTGCCGCTGTATCCTGCTGCTCTTCATTAATATAGCCTTTGATAAACCAGGCCTTTGCCATCCCGGGTTTCAGGCTGATGGCCCTGTTGATGTATTTGGTAGCTTCCTTGTAGTTTTTGTAAGCCAGTTCGAGCTTGGAGAGGCGCACAAGGGCTGCCAGATTCTTGCTGTCGTTATCAACCACCCTGCGCAACACATCACGGGCATCTTCAAACTTGTTCATCTGC
>JAASSU010000348.1 GCA_021767705.1 Bacteroidota bacterium
AAAGAAGCCAAAATTCTATAACCTAAAAAGCAAGAAAATGTCAGTATTAGTATATACCGAGAATTGGGAAGGAAAATTCAAGAAAAAAACCTTTGAGCTGGTTTCTTATGCCAAAGCCATTGCCGACAAGATTGGCTCTGAAGTTACCGCCCTCAGTATTGGCGAGGTGAATGATGAAGAGCTGCAGAAGCTTGGCCAGTATGGTGCCTCTAAGGTTAAACACTTGGAATCAGGCATCGACACGCTCGACAACAAACTGTTTGCAGATGCGATTGCCAAAGAAGCCGAAAACAGCAGCGTGATTGTCTTTTCGGACAACTTCACCGGGAAAGCCCTGGCACCGCGCGTTTCGGCACGACTGAAGGCAGGATATGTTGCAGGAGTGGGCGCGCTGCCCGAATCTTTCGGGCCTTTTGTTGTCAAGAGCAAAGTCTTTTCAGGAAAAGCCTTCGGGAAGGTAAAAATCAACTCAGAGAAGAAAATCCTGGCCCTCCAAACCAACTCTTTCGATATTGTTGAAAACCCGACGGAGGTTTCTATCGAGAAAGGATCGCTGGAAGGGGAGGCCACCACAAAACTTAAGGATGTAAATAAAGTGACGGATAAGATTATCCTGACGGATGCAGAAATTATCGTCTCAGGTGGCCGTGGGATGAAGAGTCCGGACAACTGGGGCGGCATTGAAGAGCTGGCAAGCTCGCTGGGCGCAGCCACAGGGTGTTCGCGTCCGGTATCGGATGACGGCTGGAGGCCCCACGAAGAACACGTCGGGCAAACCGGAAAAGTAGTGGCTCCCAACGTCTATTTTGCCTTTGGGATTTCAGGTGCCATCCAGCACATCGCCGGAATCAGCGGAAGCAAGTACATCGTTGCAGTCAACAAAGACGACGAAGCGCCCATCTTCAATGTGGCCGACTTCGGCATTGTGGGTGATGTCAAAGAAGTGATTCCGAAAATGGTTGAGGCGGTGAAAGCCCGCAAAAACTAAGTTCAGATAAATTATTATTTGAAGCTGCGCTTTCCATAGGGGAGGGGCAGTTTTTTTATACAGTAAACCCAACCACTCATAGCCTAAAGTAGCTTATTAATACAAATTTTCTTTGAATTCAGATATTTCTTTCATACTTTTATAAGCCCGTTAGGAGAAGATATTGGAGCAGTAGATAAATCACTAATAATTCAAACGCCTTTTTGGTTTTGAGAAGATTGAAAAAAAGCCTCCTTATTCCCCTTTTGCTCGCCCTTTTGCCGGCAGCGGTTATTATTATGTTGCTGCCTGCGATGTTTAGTAAATATAAAATCGAAGAGCAAATCACTCATTTTAAGGAAAAGAAAAATGCCTATATCCAATACCATGATCTTGAAGGTGATGACGGAATGGAAATGATAAAAGCCATAGATACCGATATAGGAAATGCTGCAATAATGGTATTGAAAGAAGATGGAGAGCTCATCAGACAATACAATTATACTGGTCGGTTTCCGGTTAGGAATAACCCCAGGTTTTGGGTTTCTGATTATAATCATGACGAAATCTTTGAACTCTACTTTTTTACTCACCGAAAAGACAGTGCATTTCTGCAAATACTCAGTGTCAATAACCATGCAGAACCACTACTTCAAAGAGAAATATATCTGGACATTATCCCCATAACCAAACAACAGGTTTACGACTTTGGTGCTGGATGCAGCGATTTTACTGACGTTAATGGCGACAATAACAGGGAAGTACTAATCAATCTGCGTGGATATTATTCAGAACTGCCAAGAAAAGTATTTACTTACGATATTGCAAACAACAATTTAAAACGTTCAGAGAATTTTGCAGCAAAACCAAGTTTTCATCTCCTCTCATCCAAGCCTTCTGCCAAATACCTTGTTAGCGCCTTATCAAGTGCAAACATCGAAAATCCTAACCCATATCTTGGAAGCGACTATCATGACCAGATGTTTCTACTCGACGAACATTTAAATGTTTTAAAAGGCCCTGTTGTTTATGGAGAATACAGAAGTTACGGCCACGTTAAGGTTTTATCAGAACATCAAAAAATACTGACCGTTTTCGCCCCTCACGAGCGCACCAACGGACATATAAACCTGGAACTTCAGCTGTTCGATTACAAACTTAACCTTCTGAAAAAGAAACAGTATTTAATTTCTGATAAAGCTAAAACTTTCTTTTTATTTAGTTCAAAAGATTATATAGCATGTTTTACAAAAGATACACTAACAACATTTTCTACCACAAGCCTTGATTTAAGTAATAAAAGAGAGCTGCCGTATAATAGATTCAGCAAACGAATTTATACGAATATTGATGCTGATGTGACGGATGAAATAGTAGCCTTGGGGATTTTTGAGTTGGCTGTGTTTGATGATGATTTCAACCTTCTAAGTAAAATACCTTTAGATTACACAGCCAAAGGAAACAGTTCTATAAGCGTTGCGCAAAACAACAAAGGATCTAAAAGTCATTTCCTTATCCAGAATGAAGACAAATACAGCTTAATTAAAATCAAGGAAAACAATTGGCATTATATTCAGATTCCTCTTTATTTTTCTATTTACCTGTTATCATTCGGATTTACATTTCTTATCACTTATCTGACACGAATGCGCACCTATAAATATAATCGCATGAGAAATGAAATACTAAACTTACAGCTCCAGAGTGTTCGCAACCAGGCATCGCCACACTTTACCTACAACTTACTAAACACAATCAGCGCAGCCATTTTAAATGAAGACAAAGAAAAAGCTCAAAGCATGGTTTCCAGTATGGGGCAACTAATGCGCAGCTCCCTGGAGGAGTCGGAAAACGTTGAGAGAAGCCTAAAAAATGAGCTGGATTTTATTGAGAATTACCTCCGTCTTGAGCAAAAAAGGTTTAATGAGCAGCTCAACTACCAAATCGAAATTGAAGACGGAGTGGATACTACTGTTCCTGTCCCGAAAATGCTGCTGCAAATTTTTGTGGAAAACGCTATCAAACACGGCATTAAGCCATTAAGAAGTCGCACTGGTATGGTTCTTATCCTGCTTAAAAACAGAGGGAATACCATACAGGTATCTATTGAAGACAACGGAGTGGGCCGCCAATTTGCCCAAAAAAACAGCAACAACTCTACTAAATCAGGAATGAAAATAGCTGATAAAATAATTAAGCTGCATAAAAAACTGAATGATTTTGATATCAAATACGAAATAAACGACCTTTTTGATGAAAACAATAA
>JAASSU010000349.1 GCA_021767705.1 Bacteroidota bacterium
CCATCAGGTCACCATCAATGTAGAATTGCAGGTAGTCATAGTTTTGTTCTGATGAAACTTTTCCATAGAATGAAATCGAATCATCCTGCATGACTTCATATTCGAGATACATTTCAGCACTCTGGTTGTCATCTATATCATCGGACTGTGCAGAGCTGTTTCCTTCAAAGGCGATGCCTTCAACAACAGACCATTCAGCTGTTCCGTCAAATTGCCAGTCAAAAGAATCAAATGTTCCTGATTCCCAGTCTTCCAGAATCAGTCCTGCTGTCAGGGCATAATCTTGCTGATGTACGTAAGGGCCGTCTTCCAGTTCAAAGTCCAGTTCAATAACTGTTCCCACAGGTGTTGCAGCATCACACATCAGTGTAAACTCTGTGCTTGAAGTATCACCTGCTTCGAGTGTTCCAACGTTGAAAATAGTAGTTACCACAGAAGCGTAGCCACTAAGTGTGCTGAGGTGTGCCTGCACATCTGTTGCATCGGCATGTCCTTCGTTGATACCGGGAACAATAACTGTTACGGTTTCACCCGGATCGAGGCGACCGTTGTTATTTCCGTCTTCAGAATCATCAACAATGATTACCCCTGAATTGAATATGGGTGCATTGAGGGTAATATTAAACATGTTTTCCCAGGAGTCGTCGCCTGCTGTGGTGGTCAGCGTGAAGGTCACCACGTGCTGGTCAGGAATGTCTTCGGCTACAGTAATTTCAAAAGCATCAGTCAGTGTTATTGTTTCTTCTGCTTCAATGGTTCCGGCAGCTTCTTCACCATCCGTGATAGTAACATATTCGTCATCGGTGGTAATAGTGGTAACAGCATCAGTTGCAGCTTCAATACCTATATTTTCCAGGTCAACAGAAATGGCTACGGTTTCACCAAAATCGGCATTCCCGTTTCCGTTTTCATCATTCAGCTCAAAGCTGGCCAGTGTAACAAACGGTCCTTCAGCAGGGATTACTTCCAGCTCGGCGATGTAAGGAATTTTATTGAAGCCCGTAATAACCAGATTCATCATACCCGGGTCATTTAAAGGTTCTTCAAAATCAGCAGTAGCTGTTCCCCCTTCTACGGTGGCCGTTCCATAGACTTCTCCGTTCATTGAAAACGCAACCGTAGCGCCTTCAGCGTCAGTAACATTTACTGTGAAAGAAGAAGAACCAAGAAATATCGTTGGGTTGTGTGTAGCTACAATCTCGGACGGCATAGCAGTGCGCACCATCACTGATGGATCACCGAAAAGTGTCCAGGTGTCGGTCATCTCATCACCCTCCCAACCATATTCATCATTCATACCCATGCAGCCATTAAATGAAATACCTCCAAAAGTACGTTTAATATTATCCTCATGCTGCTCGGTAAGCACATCATTCATATCATCCTGACCTTGCATAGGTGGGTTCCAGGTTTGATTAACAGTTGACGCCATCATGGCAATGGCACCAGTCGGATTACCATCGTTGTCTGTTGCTCTTAGCCAGGCTTCAGCAAAACAGTCGTTATTTGCGAAGTCGCCGTTCACACATGCCACTGACCATATGAAAGGAAGTTTCCCGGCATTTACCAGGTTGTTTACATTTCCGTTACTAAATCCTGTGGTCGACCATGCAGTGGTACTACCATGTCCGGTATAGTTAATAATGGTAGCTCCTGAGTTTACGGCGTCTTCTACCGGTCCTGACGTGGGGTTGCCAGCTCCGTCGTTACCACCCTGACTGCCTTCAAAAAACTCATAATTATATGTATAGCCAAAGCCGTTGAGGTCATCCTGGATATTGCGCAGGTGTTCCCAGTCGTTTTCTCCATCATCTCCTTGTGAGCCTGTACCATCATCCGAACCAATCGAAATGCTGTTTGGATACCATTCTTCTCCTGTAAAAGGCTCTTTTTCATAGTTTAGAGTACGTGATACTTGTGTTTCCACCTCAGCAACAGATTCTGCTGAGAAACGTCCTACAAAAAACTCAGGGTAATGGTCATTTCCTTCAGTATAAGCATAGGATATGTCCGATTCACCTGCACCTGTGCTGGTGGTTACAATAGCTGAGGGAATTTGATCAATGTCACCGACGAGTAGGCAGTGGGCAAGATCGTTTTCATTATAATAATTATCGATATATTCTTCAATATCAGATAATCCACCAATATCAGCTACATCCACCATTTCCACCTCACGGCCGGTCATAATTTTCCAGTCAATGTAAGGCTGCATAGCGTCCATAAAGTCAGCATGGGAAATAATCAGGATAGATCCATCTTCTTCTACCGGGGTCCAACGCGAATCATTTCCGTAGTTCAAGAATTGTCCGGCATAAACATTGCTGAATTCACGGTCAATTTTTGTTAATTCGCTGTCGCGGATAAGTGTATTTTCGCCAGTATTTCCTGTAGAAGTAATCTTCACTTCAATCTCTGTAGCTACTTTCAATTCTTTCGTTACCGGATTGTAGCGGAACGGATTCACAACGATAGTTTGTCCGCGATAATCCCTTAAGATGTATGGTGTGCGCAATGTAGCGTAGTTAGCAGGGTAAAAAGCATCCTGCTCATACTCTTCACCATATTCGAAAGGAACATCTTCAGGATTTATTGCCCTGGAAAGGTTACCTTTAGAAGGGGCTACATCAATATTTTCGAATGTCTTGGTGTACACATTAATCACTGAAATCTCCATCTCGTCCATATCCGGAATAATTACGGATGCGGTAGCTTTAGCTACATCCGGGGCACCGGCCTTGAGAATGGGGGTGGCGTCTTCTGTAGTAATTGAGTAGGCGATACCGTCAGGTGTCTCTATTTTCTGCTTATAAAATCCGTCAAGTGTAAATTTCACCACAGAGGTGTTTACATCTGAGGAAACGAGTTCCTTTTTAAGAGGGGTAGGTGTATCTGAGGAGATACCAACCCACTCTTGTGCTATCCCTTGAAAAACAAGCACCAGAGAAGCAATTGATAAAAGTAATAGTTTTTTCATTGTTTGTGTGTATTTAGTATTTCTGTTTGCATGGTTAAAAACACTTCAACCCGGAGCAATTTATTGCCCAGGGTTGAAGTGTGTTATTTTATCTTATCATTTTTGTCCGGTAAAATAATTGAGATTTCTCACCGCCTGTGGCGGTTACCAATGACAACTATGTTACAACAGGCTGTTTTTCATTTAATTGCATATTTAACTCTTTTGCCAGTCTTTCGAGTGACTTGCGTTTGTTTTTAAACTGTTGCTCTTC
>JAASSU010000350.1 GCA_021767705.1 Bacteroidota bacterium
TCAGGGGTGAGGTTGTGGAACCCAAGCCGTATTTCATGGTCGAAGATTTTTACGAGGACGACAACACTGCAACGATTAACGCCGGCTCACTGATGGGTGTTTTCGACAGCACCAAAGTGGCTTTTTATCCCATCGGTACTTATGACCTTGAGAAAGAGCAGCCTCTGGCTGAAGGAACAATTGTGTTTTCTTCGGCTATCGAATCGGACGTGGCACTCGACAGAGAAGTGGAGGAAGATGCCATTAAAAACTCGTGGGTATATGTCACCAGTCAGAACTTTGGTGATAATGATCTGAATGTGAGCCTGGATGTCAATAACGATAGGGTGGAAAGACTGGTCAGGGACAAGATGAAGGATTATCCGAAAATTAAAGTTGTTGACGCAGCACCGGATTTGCTGGTGGAGATGAACAATGAGTTTTCGCGAGGTAACCGAATCCAGTTGATTACCAATGATGAACTGGAGCTTTATTCAAAAGAAATTGCTTCAGATGAAGATGAGAAGCAAGCTGTTGATGAAGTCTTTAACAGGATAGAGCGCTATATGCAGGCCAATCTGTTGAAGAAAATTGATGTAAAAGATGAGTCGGTGGAAGTCACCCTGGAAATTGTCCCCGTTACATTGAAGAAAGTCGGAAGGCGCTACCAGGTGGATAAGGAGTTGGATGCTGAGGATATGCGCACCGAAGGAAACGAACTGGTTTTTACGGAAGACAATTACTTCCGTTTGAAGATTAAAAATAATGGTTATAAACGGGCTTACTTTCAGGTGTTGAATATTCGTCCTGATAATGAGGTGAGCATGCTTTATCCTTCTCTTGAAGATTCCCGTCCGGCATCGGAGTTTGTGATTGATATGGGCGAGGAAATCATGCTGGAGCCGATTTTTGTGTTTCAGGAACCTTTCGGGAAAGAATACATAAAGCTTATTGCCACAGAATCGCCTGTGGATTTGCGTTTCCTGGTTCAAACACGAGGTGCCGAAGGAACGAGAGGGCCTAACCCTGGTCCATTTGAAGAATTGCTAAAAGACAGCTTTAAAGGAACCCGGGCGGGAGTGCTGAGTGTGCCACCAGCTTCAGCTAACGTACACACCATCCCCATCAGGGTGAAAAAGGCAGATTAATACACAAGTTATGAAGTACTTCTTTCACCGCGATGTTTTATTGTCGGTACTGTTTGTTTTTCTGATAACTTTTTTGCTGAAACTTTTCGTTTTCAACGTGGAGTTCTTAAATCCTTTTGCCAATGCGCTGAAGGATTTTAAGTTTACGGATATCTATTACTCACGTCTCAAATCGGATCAGTCTTCGATGCCTGATACTAATGTGGTAGTTGTCAACATCGGATATAATACGAGAGAGGAAATTGCCCGGCAGGTGGAAATTATCAACCGGTTTAATCCTGAGGTTGTGGCCATCGATGCCACGTTTGAGCAGCCCAGATCACCTGAAGAAGATTCAGCACTTAAAGCAGTTCTCAGAAAATATGACAACATCGTTCTGGCATCCTATTTTATCAGCAATCATGACGGTCTTAAAAGCCTGGTGCAGTCAGCAGAAAAATTTCGTTCAAATGCAAAGGAGGGCTTTGCGAATTTCCCTTCTACCATCAACCAAAAGACCATACGGTCATTTGTTCCAAAAGTTAAACACGATGGGAGGGAGTATCTTTCATTCTCTTCGCAGGTTGTAAAAATGGCGGATAGTAAGGCTTATTCGAAGCTGATGGAGCGATCGGACAAGGTAGAGCGCATCAATTACAAAGGCAATACAGAGCGCTTTATTGTTATTCCTCAGTCGGCTATTAGCGAAAACAATAAGGCACTTAAATTACTTGAAAGCAAAATTGTGCTGCTTGGATTTCATGGTACAGCTCAAAGTCCTAAGGTGTTGGAGGACTTGCATTTCACACCTATGAATCCGCACTACAGCGGAAGGTCAAACCCGGATATGTATGGTGTGATCATCCAGGCCAATATCATCTCAATGATATTGGAAGAAAGATATCTAAACAAAATTCCTTTATGGCTGACTTATGTCTTAGCCTTCATTATCCTCTACCTTCACATGTTTGTTTTTGTTAAGTTTTATATTTTTAATCAAATATGGTATGATGTGTTGTCGAGGGTTTCGCAGATATTCATGTCAGTGCTGCTTGTAGGGATAGAAATTCTGGTTTTTGCCATTTTTGGATGGACAATAAAAATGGCTATTATTTTAGTCCCGGTTTTATTATCGCTGGATGTGCTGTTTGTTTACGATGGGATAGCCAAGTTTTTAAACAAGAAATTTAAATATAAAACGCTTTTCGCGGATGAATAAAGTCTTAGTTGCTTTTTTGATTTTCCTCTGTTCATTCCATGTAAATGGCCAGGAGAGATTTGAAGTGGTGTATTCAGTGGGTAAAATTGACTACAAAAACCATGCTGAAAATAAGTGGGAAGTACTTGGAAAACAGGGGGTAAAGTTTTCTTCCGTTGATAGCCTGCGGTTGATGGCTGGTGCGCAGTTGCTTCTCTCAACAAAAAGCAATCAGCAAGTGTATTTTCATAAGGAAGGAAGTTATTTGATTCGCGATGTTTTGAGTCAAGCTGAAAAGGAGAATCAATCGGTAATAAGTGCATATGCCGGGTTTGCATGGCAGGAGCTGACCAACGAACAAAAAGATCTTGAAAGTGAAGGCGATCGCTACATGACTGAGCGCGGAAGCGTGTCAAGGGCAGATAATATCCCGATAATCATTGCACCTTTTCCGGGGACTTCGATTTATGGTGACTTTATCAGATTTATCTGGAGACCCGAGCCTGGGGCTGAGTATGTCTTTTCGCTATGGGATTCGGAAAGAAACGGTGTAAAACTGTTTGAAATGATACTGGCTGATACTACTTTAAAACTGAATGCTAAAGCTTTTTGGATTCCCGAAGGCGAAACCTTCTTCTGGAGTGTAGCCGTAAAGGAAATGAAACCCTCACAGTTTTTTCCAATAAAGGTTTTGTCGGATGAAGAGAAAAGCCTCATTGAATCATCACTCCGGAAAATGAACAGGCAAAACCTTGATGAAGAATGGAAAATGATTCAAAAGGCGGCCCTTTTCGAAAAGTTTAATGCTCTTCATAAAGCGGATGCTTATTTCCGCAGAGCAATGGAGTCATCTGCAAACGCCGCAGATGTTAATACGCTTTATAAAAGTTTTCTTGCCAGGAA
>JAASSU010000351.1 GCA_021767705.1 Bacteroidota bacterium
CCTAACCGGTCTCACCGCGGCTTACTACATGGCTAAAAATAATAAAACGGTAAAAGTCATCGAGAAAAACAAAACCATCGGCGGCGTCATCCAGACCCACCGCGAAGATGAGTTTGTTTATGAATCCGGACCCAATACCGGCGTGCTTTCCACTCCCGAAGCTGCTGAGCTCCTTGAGGATGTCAGCGATTTGTGCAAACTCGAAATTGCTGATGAAGCCGCCAAAAAGCGCTGGGTCTGGAAAGGCGATAAATGGCAGGAGCTGCCTTCAGGACTGATGGGAGGAATTACCACGCCGCTTTTTTCTCTGAAAGATAAGTTCAGGATACTTGGAGAACCCTTTCGCAAAAAAGGTTCCAACCCTGATGAAACCCTCGATCAACTGGTAAAAAGACGCATGGGCAAAAGCTTCCTGGAATATGCTGTCGATCCTTTCATCCTTGGTATTTATGCCGGAGACCCATCATACCTTGTGCCACGCTTCGCCCTGCCAAAACTCTACAACCTCGAGCAGGACTATGGCAGCTTTATTGGAGGAGCAATGAAAAAGAAAAAAGAACCCAAGCCTGAGCGTGAAAAGAAGGCCACCCGCGAAGTGTTTTCGGTGGAAGGGGGACTGAGCAACCTTACGGATGCCCTTGCCGAAAAAATTGGAAAAGAAAAAATTATCCTGGATAACCAAAAACTTAATGTTGACAAAACAAACGATGGTTTCCAAATCCGCTATGATGAGGACCTGGTTGAAGCAAAACATGTGATTTTTACCGGCGGCTCTCATGCACTGCATGAAATTTTTGGCTTTATCGCGGAAGAAGATATCCAAAAGCTTGACAACCTGTTATATGCCAAAGTGGTGCAGTTAGCACTTGGATTCAAAGAATGGAAAGGGCGCGAGTTGGATGCTTTCGGCGGACTGGTGCCGTTCAGGGAACAGCGCGATGTGTTGGGAGTGTTGCTGCCTTCGGCTTTCCTCAAAAACCGGGCTCCTGAAAAGGGTACTTTGCTCTCCGTGTTTATGGGCGGGGTGCGCAAGCCCAACGAAGTCGATAAGACGGATGAGGAAATCATGAAGCTGGCTGAAAAGGAGGTGAAAGCAATGATGGTGCTGCCCGAGTTCAACCCCGATCTGGTGCACATTTTCAGGTATCAGCATGCCATACCGCAATACGGTGCCAGCTCGCAGGAAAGGCTCGATAAAATTGAGGAGCTGCAAAAAACACATCCCGGACTCATCCTTGCCGGGAATATGCGCGACGGAATCGGGATGGCCGACCGCATCAAGCAGGGCAAAAATATTGCGGACAAAGTTGTGAAAAAAGGGTAAGGCTACTGTATCAGGTAAATCTCTGCACTGCCTTTAACAGGATTAGACAAGAACAGCTTTTCCCGGCCTTCACAGTCTTCGAAGGCATGAAGGATAGAAATCCCTTTTTCGCTTTGTTTCTTTTGCCATAAAAGCCGCGGCTCTTCGCTGTCCTCCATAATTTCGTAGGCCTTCAGGAAACCAGACTCGGGCTGGGAAAGAAGAATGTAATGCCTGAAGTTGACCCAGTTGATTTCGCATTTCTCCACCCCTTTCACCCAGTTTTCCGAAAAGAAAACACTTTGGTCAGGAATGCCATCATCTTGGGTGTTAACGACCCTGATAACGCCATCGCGGCTCATCAGGATGACTTTCGCGCCATTCTGCCTTCTGCTGCAAGCCGACACCGACCAGTTCCTTGTGTACCAGTCAGCCGTTTGCCACACCTGCAATCCGGCGGTGCCATCATCAAGCAGCTCGTAAGTCCAGGCTTTGCCTGACCCGGGCTTTACCAGCAGAATGTATTGCTTGGTGTGGCAATCGAGGGTCACCAGCCGCGTAATCCCTTTCTCCCAGCGCGTGGTTTCCCAGGTTTTCCGGCCCAGCTGTCCGCTGCCGTGGAGTTTGTAGATGGCCGCATACCCGTAATCCGCAAAGGAAACAAACAGGTAATCGTCAGAAAGGCGGTTCTGAGCACGTGGAGGACGCCCGCCGGTTTTAAGCTTCGGGCTGCGGATATTTCTTCCGGGAGGGTTCTTGGGGATAGAAAAAACGTCGAAGGCAATGTTTCCTGAAAAAGGTAATTTCAGGCTGTCTACACTATTGCTCACCCAACCTTCTTCAGTAAACTTATGAATGAAGACCTTCCCTGCTTCCCCTTTCAGGCATACCAGGTAAGTATCCTTTCCTGACGAAAAAGTAGTAACATCCGTCAATCCCTTTCCTAAATCCTGATGCCCCCACACTTTTGGCCCAAGCTCCTGCCCCTGGCTCAGAGCAAAAATCAAACAAAAGCTAAAGAGTATCAAAATCCGGTTCATCCTTTCTATCTGTTATTCATAAAATTAATTTCTCACCATAAATCTTCCTTTAACAGGAAAAGCAGACAGAAACCTGCTTGCTTATGGTTTAAATACTTGGTTGATAAATCCGGCGGATTTTGAAAGAAATTTTAATCCGTTTTAAAAATTAATCACTCCTCCACAATCACAAACCCGGAAGAAATGCTATTCCCTTTTTCATCGGTGATGGTGAGTTTATGATTGCCGGGCTTCGGACGCAAGGCGATTTGATGCTTTTCCTTTGTTTGTCCGTAATACACCTCATCGATATACCAGAAAAGTGTGGATTGGGGCTGGCGGTGCGCCACCCTGAACACCACTTCCCCGCGGCTGCCGTCCAGTTCGGTGGGAATGTAAATTTCAGACAGCTTTTCAGGATAAATCAACTGCATCACCCTGTCATTTCCCTGCGAAGAGCAGTCGTTGCTCCATGGCGGTAAAACCTTATACTCCGGATGTGAGCGTTTGTAGTACCACTCCATCACCGGGGGAAGAACAAACCAGCTTTCATGATTCATTTTTTCCAGGGGATAACATGAAGCATTCACCCTGCGCTTTTTATCTTCATCGAGATGAATCGTCTGGTGGTATGGGCAGGCCCGGCTTCTGATTCCTTTTTCAGGAACCAAGACCGTATCCACACTACTGCAATTTTCTGACGCCAGGTGGCCACTTTCGCTGCAAACCGGGACTTCGATCAGTTCATCCCACGGCTTTTCGAACCAGGGCCCTGATGGTAACTGCCTGAACAAATCCATCAGCACCGGAGCGGCGGCTGAAACCCCTGTTAGTCCGGGACGGCCTTCGCCATCGGCATTGCCGGCCCACACCCCAACGGCGTA
>JAASSU010000079.1 GCA_021767705.1 Bacteroidota bacterium
CGATAAAATCTGACATACAGTTCGGATTTTAAAAGAAGTTCAAATGATGTGTTTTTTATAATAATTTTTAAAGTACCCTCTTCTGAATGCCATGTGTATTTCATCCTAGCTGTTTTAAAGCTTTCCCCTTTCTGCAGTTTTGGCGATACCTGGTCCAGATTTACAGCGCAAGCAGTAAAGATAAACATTGAAATCACTAAAATCAGCAGGTTTATATATTTTTTATTCATAAATATATAATTTAGAATCTAAATAAAATTTATCAATAGAAACAGTGTTTGTGAGAAAGAGAAGTGGGGAGATGGTGAGGTAGAGAATTGGGGAAGTCGAAAGTATAAAAAAGACAGGCAGAGGTAAAGCTTGAGGTTGAGGAAGTTGAACAGGTTGAGTAGGTATTAAAAGTTGAGCATATTGTATCTCACACTTGCCGCCCGTCGGCGGAGGGTACTGCGTAAGGTTGTGAAAAATTTAGTGACACAAGGCAGCTTGAAAATTGAATAATCTTTTATTATTATGATAAAAGTGTTATATTCTTTTATAGCAAAATAGGAATTATTAGGTTAAATGCTGTATTAACTACAATGTCCCATATTTAAGTGATTAGTTGGGGTTGTAAAGGTGTAAGAATCCCGACGATTTTAGATTAGGTTGACATGAAGAGCAATCTTTGCTTTTTTGATTAGTAAACCTAATTTTACGTTAATTGGTATAAAATATAGGAAATATGTTTATGGATAATACCTGCCCATTATGTGGGTCAAATGAGGAAACTGTTGAAACGCCGCCTGACGGAAAAGATACATATATAGTTTGTTGCAAATCTTGTGGCAACTATGAAATTAGCAGAAGGACATATAATGCTGATTTAGCAAATTATGCTCCTTTATGGAAAATATCCGCGGCAATTCGTAATAAATATGAAAATGGTGAAGAGATAATTTTACATACTGGGAATGTTAAATCATTAGTTGATTCAACTAACTTCCCTGATGATCCTTTTGATTTGATAGATAAATTACTGGAATATGTTTATAGAAAAACAGGCAAAGTTGGGGATAATGTTAAATTAAATCTTTATGATTTTCCAATAATTTGTGTAGAGAGCAAAAACCAATTTAAATATATAATTGATAAAGCATTAGATTTAGAATTAATTGAGAAATCTCAGGAATTTTCTAATATACTCAGGCTTTCACTTAAAGGATGGAAGAGAATATCTGAAATTAAAAAAACAAAAATAGATTCTAAAAAAGCATTCGTAGCAATGTGGTTTAATTCTGAATTAGATGAAATTTGGGAAAAAGGTATTAAGCCTGCGCTTAAAGAAACAAAATTTCAACCTGTGCGGATAGATTTAGAAGAACATAACGAGAAAATTTGTGATAAAATTATTGCTGAAATTAAGACATCAGGTCTTTTGGTTGCAGATTTTACAGGTCAACGCGGCGGTGTATATTTTGAAGCTGGTTTTGCATTTGGCTTAGGAATCCCTGTTATTTGGACTTGTCGTAAAAATGATATTGAAAATCTTCACTTTGATACTAGGCAATATAATCATATTGCTTGGGAAACAGCTGAAGACTTGAAGGAAAAATTAAAAAATAGAATATTGGCAACGATATTATAATTAAATGCTAATTATCAAGCACATGTACCAGTATTTGCTGTCATGAAGATAATTATGCCTTTTAGGAGTTTTTTAGCTTGGTAAATATGATGATGCGTAGATCGTTATACAAATAAATAAAAAAACGAAGGGAAGAAATGAATACGGACTTATCCTTTATCACAAACGAAGAAAACCAAAACCTCAGGGAAAGGTTCAGAGTACTAATTAAAGATACATCATTTTTTGACTGTTTAGTGGGTTATTTCTATTCAAGTGGGTTTCACGCTGTTTATCCTGCTTTGAAAAATACAGAGAAAATCCGCATCCTTATTGGTATCGGTACCAGCAAGCAGACATTTGAAATGATGCAAGAGGCAAATCATCCTACACAGCGCTCATTTGACTTTTCCCACGCCGAAGCCAAACAGGAGATCGAATCTCTTGTTGAAGCAGAAATGGCCGACTCTGAAGATAACAGGAGCGTTGAAGAAGGTGTGCACAAGTTTATTGATTGGATTAGAGCCGGGAAATTGGAAATCAGGGCATATCCTTCACAAAACATCCACGCCAAACTTTACATTATGACTTTCCGGGAAAACGACCGTGACATCGGAAGGGTGATCACCGGCTCCAGCAATTTTACCCAAAGCGGTCTTGTTGACAATCTTGAGTTTAATGTGGAGCTTAAAAACCGAAGTGACTATGAATTTGCCAAAAAAAAATTTGAGAAGCTTTGGCAGAGCGCTGTGGATGTGAGTGAAAAATATGTTCAGACCATTCAGGAAAAAACCTGGTTGAGCCAGAATATCACTCCTTACGAACTTTACCTCAAATTTCTCTACGAATACTTTAAAGACGAGTTGAGCCAGACGGACGAAGTGTTTGTCAAGTATCTGCCGCAAGGATTTAAAAAACTCGAATATCAGGAACAGGCGGTTTTGAATGCCAAAAAGATATTGTTGGAATATGGCGGTGTTTTTATTTCCGATGTGGTTGGTTTGGGAAAAACATACATCTCGGCCATGCTGGCCGGGCAAATAGAGGGAAGAACACTCGTTATCGCACCGCCCGTGCTTCTGGAAAAATCAAATCCAGGTTCGTGGCCCAACGTGTTTTCAGATTTCAGAGTGCCCGCAGATTTTGAATCCCTGGGCAGACTCGACTACCTGCTGCACAGAGGCACTGAGAAATATGCCAATATTATTATTGATGAAGCCCACCGTTTTCGGACGGAAACAACCGTCACCTATGAAAAACTGGCGGAAATTTGCCGGGGTAAGAGGGTAATCCTGGTCACTGCAACCCCATATAACAATACGCCAAAAGATATACTAAGCCTGCTCAAACTGTTTCAAAAAGCTAAAAAAAGCACCATCCCCAATCTGCCGGATCTGGACGCATTTTTCTCAAGACTGGAAAACAGATTCAAGAAACTGGACAGAAAAGCGGACTATGCCGAGTATATTGCCACGGTGAAGGACAACGCACGGGAAATACGCGACAAGGTACTCAAATACCTCATGGTGCGCCGGACTCGTTTGGAAATTGAAAAGTATTTCATCAAAGACATTGAAAAGCAGGGACTTAAGTTTCCTCAGGTTGAAAAGCCGGTTCCTTTTTTCTATGAGCTCAACGAAAAAGAAGACAAAATATTCAATACAACTATTAGCCTGATTGCCAACCAATTCCGCTACGCACGCTATATGCCTATGCTGTATTACAAAGGAAAGATCGATCAACTGGAGGCCCAATCCCAGCTTAATATGGGCCGTTTTATGAAAATTCTGCTGGTCAAGCGTCTGGAAAGCAGTTTTTTTGCCTTCCGAAACTCGATCGAAAGATTCCTGCATTCTTATGAAATGTTCCTTAATGAGTATAACAAGGGTTCTGTGTATGTCAGCGCTAAGCATACCAACAAAATCTTTGAGCTTCTTGAAAACGATAACGATGAAGCAATACAGAAACTGATCGACGAAGGCAAAGCGGAAAAATATAACAGTGAGGATTTTAAGGAGAGTTTGAAAAAAGACCTGGAACACGATCTGAAAATTCTGAAACAAATAAAAACACTCTGGCATCAGGTGGTCCGCGACCCGAAACTGTTAAAATTTACAAACGAGCTTGGACGAAAGACGGTGCTGAAAAAGAATCATTTGATTATATTCACCGAATCCAAAGAGACTGCCAATTATCTCTACAAAAATATCGACAAGGAGTATCCCGGCAAAGCACTGTTGTTTACAGGTGACTCCGGAGAGTCGGTCAGGGATAAGGTGATCGAAAACTTTGATGCCCGGGCACGTCATAAAAAGGATGAGTACCGCATCCTGATATCCACGGAAGTGCTTTCTGAAGGTGTCAACCTGCACCGTGCAAGTGTGGTAATCAATTATGATATCCCCTGGAATCCGACCCGCATGATGCAGCGGGTCGGTCGTATCAACCGAGTGGATACGCCTTTTGATATAATTCATACTTTTAATTTTTTTCCAACGGTTCAATCCAACGATCATATCAAGCTCCAAGAAGCCGCAGAAGGTAAAATAAATGGGTTTCTGACCCTCCTCGGAGGGGATGCTGAACTGTTGACCGAAGGAGAACCCATCGGTTCCCATGAGCTTTTTGACCGCTTGACTTCCAAAAAGACCCTTGAAGGTGATGATGAGGAAGATGAAAGTGAACTAAAATATTTGCAGGTGATTCGGGATATCCGTGAAAACGACCCATCGCTTTTTGAAAAAATCAAGCATCTCCCCAAAAAAGCCAGAACCGCTAAAGCCGGTCCACAGAATGCTTTACCCGGCGGGCAAGAATCTGTACGAGACGCCCTGATTACCTACTTTAGGCGGGGGAGACTGCAAAAGTTTTTCATGGCGGACGGCAGGAAAGAGGCTGCTCATGAGTTGGATTTCATGACCGCCGCCGCGCTTCTTGAGAGCAGTCTGCAGGAGCAAAAGGCAAAACTTCCTGAAGCCATATATGACCTGCTGGATAAAAACAAGGAAGCCTTTATCTTTGCCACCACAGAAGAAATGCCCGAGCCCCGCACACGAGGGGGCCGGGACAGCGCCGCTAATATCCTGCGAATTTTGAAAGCAACATTGAAAAATACGAAGAAATTGACTGAAGATCAGGAACTTTACCTGAAAAACGTTCTGAAACAGCTTGAGGAAGGCGGACTTCCCAAACAGACCGCCAAGAACACCTTAAAAGAGCTGAACAAATTAGGCAATGAACTTGCCAATCCCATTAAGGTGCTGGCAACTCTCCAGACCCATATACCCGAAGGTTTGCTGCATAGCCATTATGCTGAGCATAGCCCCTCGGTAACCGAAAAACGTGAGGTAATCCTATCATTATATCTGGCAGGTGAATGATTATGACTGGTGAAGAAACCCACAATATTGAATATTAGCAGCAGTGGAGCAATGATTGCCTGAAAGTCATCACCGCGATGGCAAATGCAAACGGTGGCATTCTTCTTATCGCCTTGATGACCTGAAAGAATTAGAAGAGAAGGGTATTCTGGAAAAAATCGGAAAGACAGGGAGAGGCACATATTATATTTTAAGGGGCACTAAACGGGTGTTCGTTAATCGGCCGAAAGTGGCAAAAATAGATTCGGACATAAATGAGGTAAAATATGAACAAACAGCAGGCACAACAACTCATCAAAAGCACCTTTGAAGCTACTTTTGACAAAGGCCGTTTCAGTAGGTTTGCCAGCAATCTTTTAAATCATATTGAAGATGCTCCATTTACCTATCAGGGCAAATACATCCCGGAAAAATTCCGGCAGTACATCAAAACCCTGGAGCGCATCGGAAAATACAACGACGGCGAGCATACACTGGACATTCTTGTTATCACCCTGCAGAAAGAGACCTCACTAGAGCGCGCTCGCAACATGCAGCGTAATTTTATTGCCTGGTATCTCAATGGCAGCCGCGGCGGTGAAATGAAAGATGCCGCTCTGGTGGCTTATGTATCGCCCAATCATGCGGACTGGCGTTTTTCGCTGGTAAAGATGGATTATAAATTTGAAAAGACCAAAACCGGCAAAATAAAGGTTAAACAGGAGTTCACACCGGCCAGGCGATGGTCTTTTCTGGTGGGTGCAAACGAAAAAAGCCATACTGCCCAGAGCCGGCTGGTAAAGCTCCTGGCCAATGATGAACACGACCCCACCCTGCTGGAACTGGAAGAAGCCTTCAATATCGAAACCGTCACCAAAGAGTTCTTCCTCAAATACCGGGAATTGTTTCTCCGTACCAAGGAAGCTCTGGACAAAGTGGTCAAAAACGATCCCAGGGTAAACGCTGATTTTGAGGGCAAAGACGTGGACACGGTCAACTTTGCCAAGAAACTCCTGGGCCAGATTGTCTTTCTCTACTTCCTTCAAAAAAAGGGATGGTTCGGCGTGGGCCGTGACGATGACTGGGGCACCGGCTCCAAACAGTTTCTGCGGGAGCTATTTGAAGGCAGGCATGGCAGTTATAATAATTTCTTCAACGACATATTGGAACCGCTTTTTTATGAAGCCCTGCGTATTGACCGCAGCCACGATGACGATTATTACAGCCGTTTCAATTGCAAAATTCCTTTTTTGAACGGCGGACTGTTTGATCCTATCGGTAACTACGACTGGGTGCATACGGATATTAACCTGCCCGATGACCTCTTTTCCAATATGCGTGAAACCAAAGAGGGCGACATTGGCGACGGAATCCTGGATGTCTTCGACCGCTACAACTTTACCGTGCAAGAAGACGAACCTTTAGAAAAAGAAGTAGCGATTGACCCTGAGTTGTTGGGTAAAGCTTATGAAAAATTTAACGCCATCCGGCCGGATAATTTCGATGAATTTGTTAAAGCGTTAAAAAGTGGTCAAAAAGGCGAAGAAAACAGGTTTAATAAAAAATTCGGTGTATATTACACCCCGCGCGAAATCGTCCACTACATGTGCAAGCAGAGCCTGATCAATTATCTTACTACCTGCGCGGAAGAGATCAAACTCGAAACACCTATCTCCAAACAGGACATCGAAGACCTGATCGAAGTGGGTGAAATGATCACCGAGCATGAGGCCACCGCCCTCATCAAGGGAGAAAACATCAAAAACGGCATCCAAAAAACCAGTGAATACACAGCGCTGTTATCCGAAGGTATTCGCCAAAACGCCAAAATCATTGACGACTGGCTGGCCGACATTACAGTATGTGACCCGGCCGTAGGCTCCGGCGCCTTCCCCGTGGGGATGATGACTGAAATCGTGCGTGCTCGCAATGTTCTCTCTGTGTTCTTGAATAATCAGGAACGCAACGACTATGAATTAAAACGCCGCTGCATTGAGCATTCCCTCTATGGCGTGGACATAGACCCAGGTGCGGTGGAGATTGCTCGCCTTCGACTATGGCTTTCGCTGATGGTAGATGAGGAAAATTTTAATAATATAAAGCCATTGCCAAACTTAGACTATAAAGTTGTGTGTGGTAACTCTCTTGTTGGTTTTCCGGAAAACTGGAATTCTCCAATAGAAAAAAAAATTATTGAACTCCAACATAAATTGATTGATGAAACCAATCCCAGTAAAAAAGAAGAATTTAAAAGCAAAATAGATGGGAAACTTAAAAAGTGTTACGATATGTCTGAAAAAGTTTATGGATATAAAATAAATTTTGATTTCAGGTTGGTTTTTGCTGAAGTGTTTCAGAGAAAAGATGGTAAGGGCGGGTTTGATGTGGTGATTGCCAACCCACCGTATCTAAAGGAGCGCGATAATAAAAGCGTTTTTAAAGCAGTAACGAAAGGTACTTGGGGTAAAAAGTGGCATCAGGGGAAAATGGATTTTTGGTTTTTCTTTTTACATAAGTCCATAGATATCGTGAAAAAGAAAGGAATTATCTCATTTATCACTTCTCGTTATTGGTTGAATAGTGCAGGTGCTAAAAAATTGATCCACAGAGTAAGAGAGGAACTTTCCTTTGTCTCGCTTGTTGATATTGGTAAATTAAAAGTTTTTGATGAAGTAGCAGGACAACACATGGTAGCTCTTTATGTTAAAGATAAGGAGCATGATAATTTTACTTACAAGAAACTTAAGAACGATCTTTCTGATATTCAAAAACAAAGTGAAACTGAAAACATAATGATTAAATCACTTAAGAACTCGAAATTATATTCTAACGACAATATAAAGCTTGATATTGATAAACTAAACTACACTGACGTGGTTTGCCTTGGCAATATTTTCGACGTGTCACAAGGTTTAGTCCAAAATCCCGATAAAGTTTCAAAAAAGGCTGCTGAAAAATACAATTTACCAGCAGGTAAGGGTGTCTTCGTTTTAAGTGAGAATGAACTAAAAGTGCTTGGGCTAAATACAAAAGAAATGCAATTTGTTAAACCTTTTTTTGATGAACATGATATATATAAATATTTGGTATGGGCTCGAAAGAAAAAATATCTTCTGTATATAACAAAAGAAAACTGCTCTGACATTTCGCAATATCCTAATCTGAAGGCTCATTTGGAAGTTTATAAGAGAATTATGATGGATCGTCGAGAGACAAAGAATGGTCTCAATAGCTGGTTTCATCTTCACTGGCCGAGAGAAAGAAAATATTTTGAAAATCCAAAAATTATTTTGCCAGCGATGTTTGATGACCCATCGGCTGGTTATCAACAAGGCCCCGGCTATTTTGGATTATCTAGTAATGTTGTTGTTAGTAAAGACAAGAAATATTCACTTATGTTTGTTTTGGGGATCCTTAACTCTAGATTTGCTCGATATTGGTTCTACAAACATGGAAAGAAAAGAGGGATTGGTGTTGACATTGGGGTTAGCAAGTTACGGGAATTTCCAGTCAAGAAAGCACAGTCTAAGGTGCAAGCTCCAATTATTAGTATAGTTAACAAAATCCTCCCTATCACCAAAGACGAGGATTACTTCCAAAACCCGAGAAAGCAAGCAAAGCTCAAAGAACTGGAGCGGGAAATAGACAAGCTTGTTTACCAGCTCTACGGCCTTACTGATGATGAAATAAAAATTATAGAAGGAAAGCAGTAGGGGGAAAGAAGATGGGTAGTTTAATAACCAATCGCATTAAATTTGACATGACTATTCCTAAAGAGGGGATAACGGTTTATTGTACAAAGTCAGAAGCACTATTCCGACTAAAGTATCAAAACTTCATAAAGAACTTAAAAGATCATAGTAAGATAGATGAATTCAAAAATTGGTTTGGCAATTATGATGAGGTTAACATTGAGGACCAGCCTTACGTTTATTACAGTTTTCAGCAGTTACATTCAGAGGATAGCTTCAGCTTTGTATTGAGTGAATATTATTTTCGATCATTTAAAAAGAAATTTGTCAATCAGACTTTAATTAATCATTTTCAAAATAGGGATATGTTGATCGAGCCCTATTTGACTGGATTAGATTTAAGTATCTATGTTTTCTCAACGTCCTTTGATTCAGACTGGGACAAATACTCACGTTATGATTTTATAATCAAAGAAAAAAGAAATGAGATCATCTTCAACAAAACAAGAGAGAATGTTTTAATTTCCAAAGCCGGGAAGACTGAAGACTCATTTCAAAATATTGAATTTAAAAAATTAAAGGGCATTGAATCAAAAACATCATTTATCAAAAAAGTAAAATATATGGAAGAGCGACCGGTAAGAATAATTGGAATAAAAGAGATAAGACCTACAATTTCTCCAACCAAAGTTTCATACAAACACTTGTTTTCGGCTTTAAAAAAATTTTACTTAAACAATTTATTGGCTCTAAAGACTCCAAATTTTAACATACAGCCGGGTGGCTTTGTTAATGTGGTTGAAAACAATCATGGCAGAGTGTATAAGAACAGTAATGTAATGGTTTTCAAAGATACAGATACTGATATTAATGCAGCCACAGGGATGCGCAAATATGGCTATTTTAAACCATCTCCGATAGCAAATGATGTGCAGTTTATATTTATATATGAAAACTCTGATGACGCAAATAAACTTTATCAATATCTTAAAAATGGGTTCAAACACTTTCCAGGTTTACAAGCTTATGCAGGAATACCTCCAACTTTAGCAGATCTGAGCTTGAAGTACGATAATCAAAACTTAAAAAGCGATTTCAATCAATTTTTGTTGAAAGAGCTACCTAATGATAATTATGAAAATTATTTTGTTATCTTTATTGGCCACTTAAGAAAGAATTATCAAACAGATAATTTTAATGAATCAGAACTTTATTATTATATAAAAAAAGAACTGCTAAAAAAAAGTATTGCGTCTCAATTTATTTTTTATCAAAATATTCGTTCTAACAATTTTCACTATTATCTACCAAACATAGCCATAGCAATCTTAGCAAAACTTGGTGGGATACCATGGAAGCTAAAGGAGCATCCTTATAAGGAACTTATAATTGGATTTAATGCAAAAAAAATAAACGAACAACAATATATAGGCAGTTCAGTCTTTTTTGATAACCAAGGTTATATTAGAAATATAAATAGCTATGAAGGTAATGACTTGGAAACAATTGTGACTGACTTATCTCAAGCAATAGAAATCTTTCGAAACGAAAGTTCACAAGAAGAGCTAAAAAGAATAATAATCCATACCTATAAACCTTATGGGAAAAAAGAAAAAAATCTTGAAAAGCTCATACGCAAACAGCTGCAGTTGGATATACCTTTTGTTTTTGTAGAAATTAATGATTCAAAGACCAAAATTGAGGTTTGTTTTGATGAAAGTTACAACTATGGGATGCCAATTAGTGGTACCTATGTTAAAACAGGCCACAATGAATATCTTTTGTTCAATAATACACGATACCATGAAAAGCCGGAACGTTTTATAAGTGAGGAATGGCCTATAAAACTAAGAATTTTCTCAGACTCAAACTCAATTGATGAAAAACAGCTGATCAGCCAGGTTTATGAATTCTCTCGCTTATATTGGAGAGGCTTAAAACAAAAAAGACAGCCTGTGACCACTCTTTATTCAAAGTTTGTGGCTGAATATAGGGGGAACTTTGATGAGCCAATACCCAAAAATAAAACTGCTCAAGAAAGGCCGTGGTTTTTGTGATGGATATTAAAGAAGCTATTAGTAAAAGTTTATTTGTCCTTGGTGCTGGTTTTTCCAAACCAGCAGGATGCAAAATGTCATCCGAAATGTTAGATGATTTGCGGATTCGTATTCAAAGTAACACTGACAATATATTTAATGAGATTGAAAAAGAAAGCCTTAGGTTTTTATTGTCTTGTCTTACATACCATTGTGAATGGCGTTCAGTACAAAGTGGTGGGAAATTTCGCTTTTTACCAAACATAGAAGAATTAATCTTGTTATTAAGACGAATACGAGATAGAGAAAACTACCTTCCTTATCCGGTAACGGGAAGTTGGGCTGATAAGTTGACTCAATTGGAAACTGAATTTAATTCTTGGGCAATAAAAAATGATAATGAAATAAAAGATTTGTTTTATTCTATTGAATTAAAAATTAAAAAAAAGCTGCTGTTCGAATGGCTTAAATTTGAGGATAAAAATCTCTCTTATCTTGGACCATTGAAACAATTTTTCCAGGATTTTCCGGATGAGGAATTTTGTTTTGATATTTATTCACTGAATTACGACCAGAGTTTGGAGAAATACTTCGATGAAACTGGTATGTGGATGGGATTTTCGAATGGTAAGTGGGTTGGACTAGGTTTTGAACCAGATTTAGAATTGGAAAGAAGGCGTATTAATTTCTATAAACTTCACGGGTCACTGAACTGGATTAGAGATATAGCCGGAGACATTTTTGAAAAAGAAGTTTGGGAAAATCAAACTACTATTCAAAATGAAGAAAAAGATGATGAAGTATCACAGGACCCGTATATTATTTTCGGTCAGGGAACAAAAACTTTTTCAGTAGATCCATTTTTTAGCTTGATTTATCATTTTAGAAAATTATTAAAAGAAAAAGAATACTTCTTTGTCTTAGGATATAGCTTTTTTGATCCATATATAAATAACCTTTTAGTATCAGAAACTCTCGGTACGCATAAAAAAATTATTATCATAAATCCGAAATTTGGACCAGATGAAATTTATAAAAAAATTAATGAGAACGCTAAAAGTATGTCTACAAAAGAAAATAAAGATATTCAAGAATGTCAATTCGAAGGTTATCAAAATATACTTGCCGAATATTTAAAAGAAATCCAGAAAAATCCATTTTATTCTGAATTACCAGAGTTTAATGTAAATTTTATCAAACCGGATAGTCTATTTTACATACCTATAAATACAGAGGAATTTATTAAAAGTTACTTTTCAGATAAGGGATCTTTGTTAAAACAACTGATTGAAAAGTTTGAAAATGAGAAGAAAGATATAGAACGCCCCTTTAAATGATAACTTGTTTACCAGTCTACGGCCTGACCGAGGATGAAATACGGATTGTGGAGGGAGAGGGGAAATAGGATGCCATACGACCCTGTAAGTGAGGCCAGCCAGTTGCCCCAACTAAACCGCCGTTCCATCATCCGGCTGCCGGGATACGATTATTCCCAACCGGGGGCGTATTTTGTGACCATGTGTGCCCAAAACCGGACATGTTTGTTTGGTAATGTTGTGGCCGGAAAAATCGTGTTGAATGATGCCGGGCGAATGATAAAAAGATGGTATTTCGAATTGGAAAATAAATTTCCGGATATTTTCTGCGATGAATATGTCATTATGCCCAATCATTTCCATACCATCATCATAAACGTAGGGGCAGACCTGCGTGTCTGTCCCGGTAAAATGATCAAACCCGATAAAATGGGCGAACACACAGGTTCGCCCCTACGGAAAATTATACAATGGTTTAAAACAATGACGACCAATGAATATATTCGTGGCGTTAAACAAAATGGTTGGCAATCATTTCCCGGAAAATTGTGGCAACGCAATTATTATGAACGAATTATCCAAAATGAAAATGAATTGCATAAAATCCGGCAATACATCCGCAACAATCCCATATATTGGGAAAATGATGAAAATTTTGAGAAATAAAATACAATCCCGTAGGAGCAGACCTGCGTACCTGCCTTAATAAAATGAACGACCCCGATAATGCTGATAAAAAATAATCCCTTGCTTTTGAAGGGCTAAGTGTTTAGTATAAAAATTAGAATGATAATAAAACTGGTTGGTACATGGAGAAAGCTTGTGAAGTAAGCTACGACAAAAGTCCAAAATACCGTTGGGTCTACAAAAAACCGGA
>JAASSU010000352.1 GCA_021767705.1 Bacteroidota bacterium
GTTACCAGTGGGTTTTCGCAGGTGTTTCCCGAGGATATCCTGATAGGATTTGTGGAGGAAGCCTCCGTCAACCAGGGTACGAACCTGTATAACATTCGCTTCAGGTATGCCGCCGACTTTAACAGTCTTGATTACGGGTATGTCATCAAAAATCTGATGATAAAGGAAATAGATAGCATAAGTAACATAAGAAAACCAATCAGATAGTGGCAGTAAAGAATATCATACGGTTTTTACTTTTGGTGGCCGTGCAGGTCATAATCCTGAACAAGATCAACTTTACAGGATATGTTGACCCTTACCTGTATGTCTTTTTTATTCTGGCGCTGCCTTTTAACACACCGAAGTGGGCGCTGTTGCTACTGGGGTTTTTTACCGGCGCAGTTATCGATATTTTCTCACACACCTACGGAGTGCATGCTGCGGCCACAACGCTGATGGCCTTTGCCCGTCCGGGGATTATCAGGATGGTGTCGAAAAAACAGGAGTATGAAACCGCCTATGAGCCGGGAATATCTGAGATGGGTCTGCGGTGGTTTTATTTCTACAGCTCCGCGCTGATTATTTTGCACCATGGCATGTTATTCACGCTTGAGGCCTTTAGCTTCAACCATCTGATCCTGTTAGCTTACCGGATTATTTTAAACTCAATGATTACCTTGGCCCTGGTGTTTATTGTACAGTACCTGTTCCCGAAAAGGAAGTGATTTTAAATAAATCTGTTTTAACGGCACTTTAACACTTGAGAAAATAATAATTTATTATTTTCACCATTATTTTTCTATACAAACAAAAACAATATTAATGAGGAAGTTAATCTATTTAAGCATTTTACTGGCTCTTGTTGCAGGATGCAGCCAGAAGAGCGAAAACAATTACTCAATCAAAGGAGACATTAAAGGCCTTAACGATCAGTTTGTTTACCTGGAAAAGATGGGCGAAACCGATTTTGTGGTTCTTGACTCCGTAAAATCAACAGAAGGTAAATTTTCTTTCGACGGAGAAATTGGTCTTCCAATGCAGCATTACATCACATTCGATGAGCTGGATGCGGAGATCACTTTTTTTAATGAGCCCTCTGAAATCACCATCACAGGCAATACCGATTCACTTCAAAAGACCAAAGTTGAAGGCTCGGCCAGCCAGGAGCTCTTTGAGAAGTATCAGACCCGCCTGACGCAAATCAGGAACCAGCAGCGCGATATCTATTACAAATACCAGGAAGCTAAAGCCGGTGGAGATAAAGAGCAGATGACCTTCTACGAACAGCAATACATGTCGCTCGACAGTATCCGTAACAGCTACAGCGACAAGTTTATAAAGGATCATCCGAAAAGCCCGGTTGCCGGGTATGTGGCCATGCGCTTTTCATACACCTATGATTTAGATAAGCTCAAAGAAATTGTTTCCGGATTTGATCCGTCCATTTCCGAATCTTATTACGTAGAGCAGTTAAACGAAAGAGTAGCTAAACTTGAAAGTACTGCCATTGGAAAGAAGGCCCCTGAATTTACGATGGACAACGTAGATGGCGAGCCTGTTTCTCTTTCCGATTTCCGCGGGAAATATGTGTTGCTCGATTTTTGGGCCGCCTGGTGCAGCCCTTGCCGTGCCGAAAATCCCAATGTGGTGAAAGCCTATCAGAAATACAAGGACAAAGGGTTTACCGTGTTGGGGGTTTCGCTCGACCGTAAGCGTGACGACTGGCTGAAAGCCATTGAAAAAGACAACCTGACCTGGACACACCTGTCAGACCTGAAGGGCTGGGAAAACGAAGCCAGCAACCTGTATGGCGTCATGTCGATACCGGCCAATTACCTGCTCAACAAAGAAGGCGTGATTGTGGCCAAGAACCTAAGAGGGGAAGCACTTCACGAAAAACTTGAAGAGGAGCTAAATTAGCATTTTCATAAACTGTGTTAAAAAAGCCAGTTCCGATTTTGAGAAAATCACGGAATTGGCTTTTTTAGTATCTTTATTAGAAAGGCTCAATTCAATTTGGGTGCAGGCCGGGGCCAAAGCACTTGAAGTTCTTAAGGTTGTAATTAAGCGTTGAGGTTGCTAACGTTTAAAAAAGGAGTATAAAAAAAAGAAGATAACGATTAAAGGATGAAAAGAGGATTAGTGATTTTGATGTTGGCAGTTGCGCTGGTGCAGTGCTCAGATTCGCGACAAGCGATTTATTCGGACAGCCAATCTTTTGAAAATGACACCTGGAAGCGCTTTACGAAGCTGCATTTTGATATTCCGGTAGAAAAGACGGACAAAACCTATGATTTGTTTTTCAACTTTGTTTACAGCGACGACTTTCAGCACGATCAGATACCGGTTCACGCCATTCTCAATTCGCCTTCGGGTGAAGAACGGATTTACACCTTTCATATCCAGGTGAGGGATACCACAGGACAGGATATGGGTAAAAAGTCCGAAGACAGTAAATATTATCACCTGGAAGCTCCCCTTTGGCAGGAAGTCAGTTTTCCTGAAAAGGGAGAGGTAGCACTATCATTCGAGCAAATAATACCCAAATTCAGCACCACAGGTATTCATAAGGCTGGCGTCAAGGTATATTATTCAGAGGAGTAGTTTGACTCCCGGTAGGTTTCGACATACTTCAGCGCAAATTTTCTGTCCTTGGTCAATTGCCCGGTAAGCTCATCGAGACTGCCAAAGCGTTTTTCGTCGCGTATCCTTTCAAGAAAAAACAAGGTGAGGTAGTCGTTGTAGATGTCGTGGCTGAAGTCGAAAAGGTGGACCTCAATCGAAAAACTACTTTTGTTGATGGTGGGGCGCACCCCGATGTTGCACATCCCGAAAAAGGTGCTGCCGTTCCAGTTTACCTTCACCACATAAACACCATTACACGGCAGCATTTTATGCCCGTCTTTAAACTCAATGTTAGCCGTAGGGAAACCAATCTTCTTTCCAATCTGGTTCCCGTAGGTTACCCTTCCAAAAACAAAATACTCGTAGCCCAGCAAGTCGTTGGCCTGGTTCACATTTCCGGTGTTCAGCCGATCGCGTATCAGCGACGAAGACACCAGCTTTCCTTTGTAAGTGTGGCTCTTCAGGCGTTCGAAGCTGAAATTGTTTTTTTTGCCAAGATGTTCTATAATTTTGTCGCTGCTCAGCGAATTAGTGCCAAAACGATTGTCATACCCTAACACCAGGTGCCGCAAGCCCAGCTTTTTTACCAGAA
>JAASSU010000080.1 GCA_021767705.1 Bacteroidota bacterium
GCAGCGGGCGTAATCCACAGCGACCTTCAGCGGGGTTTTATCCGTGCCGAGGTGATAGCCTACGACGATTATATCGAATATCAAGGATCAGAAGCTAAACTGCGCGAAGCCGGAAAGCTCCGCCTCGAAGGCAAAAACTATATCGTGAAAGATGGAGATATACTAAATATCCGGTTTAATATATAACCGAGGTTTTACTGTGAATGGCCATAGTTGGACATTGAATGCTATGGATGAGAAATTCCAAATTCCAAATCACAAATCCCAAAGGAATAGGGATGAAAATCCCAAATAACAAATTCCAAATAAATACGGAAAAAGACACCAAATCTCAATAAGCAAGCTCCAAAATACTACCTGAAAAATATACCAATTAGGTTGAAAGCCTTTTTAAATACTTGCTCTCAATACATGAGAAATGCTTTTTATATTTATATGGGCATCCATCAGTTATTACTTCTTTGGAATTTGGAAATTGGGATTTTTTTTATTTTTCTGCTGGCAGTTTGATCGTGTATTCTTTATTAGTGCTGTTTCGCAGGATGTCGTTGACCAGCCATGGGTTGAGTGTTTTCAGCATCTTGAAGGTAGTGCCGTTGTCGAGGGCAAACTGAATTAAATCCCTGATTTCGCTGGTAAAGCTCACTTCCCGGTAAGGAACGGGCTGATACAAGTCTTCATCGCTCAGATTGAATCCGAACAGCGACTGGTTTTCATAGATGGTTTTTATTGCAAGAATGCGATAAACATAGCGTGATGTTTCCGGATTCAGATACAGATCGTAATAATTATTTACTTCCTGGTCGCGCACGGCATTTCTGATTCTGCGTTTTCCGGCATTGTACGCGGCAGCGGCAAGTGTCCAGTTACCAAATTGCTCATAGGCTTCGTTGAGGTATTCGCACGCTACCTGTGTTGATTTTTCGAGGTGATAGCGCTCATCCACATCTTTATTTACCTCCAGTCCATGATCTTCGGCGGTACCTTCAAGCAACTGCCAGAATCCGGCGGCACCTGCTGGTGATTCTACATTTTCCAGTCCACTCTCAATCAGGGCCAGGTATTTAAAGTCAGCCGGAATGCCATTCTTTTCCAGGATGGGCTCAATAACCGGAAACCAGCGATTAGCACGTTTCAGAAGCAACAGGGTAGAGGAGTGCCAATAGGTATTTACCTGCATCTCCTTATCAAGCCCTTCACGCACATAAAACTTATCGATAGGGGCGGATTCACCCGCAAACTCAATCTGTTCGGGAACCTTGGCGCCGCTTATCTGGTAGAAATTATAATGTTCTTCTTTGTTTTTGTCGTCATCGCCGGGGGTGTGGCTCATTATCACACCTGTCGCCACCATTCCTGCCACCATCAACAACACCGTCACTATTCTCTTCATCGCTATCCGTCTTTGCTATATTGAAATACAAAAATAAAGAATCCTGAAGAGAAAAAGTTTAGTGATGATGCTATTTTTTACTGATTCTGTATGGATTAAATAAAAACCCGAAGCAGAATGAGAATCTTTGCTCCGGGATTTTTTTTGGATGAGTTTAATTTTTGTTAATAATCAGTCGTAAAGATACCTTTTGAAAGTTTCGTCTTTAAAATAATAAGACCATGTTAAGCTTTCACTTATAAATTCCACGGTTATTCCATCATGTTCAACTCTTTTCTTATCTGCAATCCTCCTAATCAACTAATTTGACCAATTAACCAGTCAACTAACAGTTCTAAAACGGACTCTCAAAATCCTTGAACAGCGGTGCGGCCTGGTCTTTTTGGGAGAGCACCGGGTTTTCGATGTCCCACTTGATGCCGAGGTCGGGATCGTTCCAGCGGATGCTGCCTTCGGAGGCTTTGTTGTAGACGTTGGTGCATTTGTAGAAAAACACCGTATCGTGGGCCAGTGTGGCAAAGCCGTGGGCAAACCCCGGAGGCACCCAGTACATCCATTTGTTTTCTTCAGTCAATACCACGGAAGTCCATTGTCCATAGGTCGGGGAGCTTTTGCGGATATCGACGGCCACATCGAGCACCGCACCTTTCATCACCCTGACCAGCTTTCCCTGTGCAAACGGTGGCGCCTGGAAGTGCAGCCCACGCAGCACGCCCTTCACCGACTTCGACTCATTGTCCTGAACAAAGTTCTGATCAAGGCCATTCTGCAGGAACTTCTCCTTGTTATACGACTCAAAAAAATATCCGCGGTCATCTTCAAAAACCTGCGGCTTAATAATCAACACATCCGGTATGCTCGTCTTTACAATTTCCATAACTGTTTAAATCTCAAATCACAAAATCCAAATCGGAGCGAAGCGGAGATCCCGCGATCGGGCTTCAGCTCAAAGCCTTAAGGCGGACACACTAAAACCCGATTTTTGTGCCACTGCTTTCCGCATAGCGGGATTCCAATTCCCAATAATAGCAATACAATTAAACATCCGCTGCAGCGGGATTGCCAAGATAGTAAAAATACTGCATCGTGTTGAAAATTTTCGTGTCCTAAAAAGAATTCCACGCAAAACGCGCAAAGTATAGAAACGCAAAGAATGCTAAGAATCTAATAGTAAGTCCGAGTTTGATAAAGGCATAAAAAACCCGCGAAGCGTTCTGCCTCGCGGGTTTTAATTATTTCATAGGTTTCCGATTTAAAAAGCTGCATAACTTAAGAAACCGGAAAAGTGGTAAATTTAGTAACGTTACTCCCAAAATCCCAGGGTCGCAATCCCCTCCGGGGATTTCAACCCTTCTGGTTTGGAGACCCTTATCAATGCTTCCATAAGCACTTAAGCACACACGCACTTAAACACGATTTAAGAAACCTAAAAACGTACTAAACTTAGTAACGTAATAAACCTACCAACCTACTAACCTCTTAAATGTGAATCACTTCGTCATAAGCATCAGCAACGGCCTCCATCACGGCTTCCGACATGGTCGGGTGTGGGTGAACCGATTTGATAATTTCGTGCCCGGTGGTTTCGAGCTTACGTGCCACCACCGCTTCGGTGATGAGTTCAGTCACATTTTCACCAATCATATGGGCACCCAGCCATTCGCCGTATTTGGCGTCGAAAATAACTTTTACAAAGCCATCGGCATTGCCTGCTGCTTTTGCTTTTCCGGAGGCGGTGAAGGGGAATTTCCCTACTTTCACTTCATAGCCTTCCTCCTTGGCTTGCTTCTCGGTCATTCCCACGGAAGCCACTTCAGGCATGGTGTAGGTGTTGCCCGGAATGTTTCCGTAGTCGATAGGTTCAGGATTTTCGCCGGCAATTTTTTCCACGCAAGTGATGCCCTCATGCGAAGCAAGGTGCGCAAGCGCAGGGCCGGGGATCACGTCGCCAATAGCGTAAATGCCGTCCACATTGGTTTTGTAGAATTCGTCGACAATAATTTTTCCTTTTTCTGTCTTAACCCCGGCATCCTCAAGGCCCATGTTCTCGATGTTGGCGGTAATACCTACCGCAGAGAGCACAATGTCGGCTTCCACTTCTTCCTCGCCTTTTTTGGTCTTGATTTTTACCTTGCACTTGTCGCCGCTTGTGTCCACTTCTTCTACCGAAGAACTGGTCATGACCTTGATTTTAGCTTTCTTAAAGCTGCGTCCCAGTTGCTTGGAAACATCCTCATCTTCGAGAGGCAGGATGTTGGGCATGTATTCCACTAATGTGACGTTTGTTCCGATGGCATTATAAAAATATGCAAACTCAGAGCCGATGGCCCCTGAACCAACGATAACCATGCTTTCGGGTTGCTTTTCGAGGGTCATGGCCTTTCGGTAGCCAATTACTTTCTCGCCGTCGATGGGCAGGTTAGGCAGCTCGCGTGAGCGCGCTCCTGTGGCTATGATAATGCTTTCGGCTTCGTAAGTGGTCTTTTTTCCATCCTTATCCTCTACCTCTACTTTTTTGTCACTGGTCAGGCGTCCGAATCCTTCGATAGATTCAATCTTGTTCTTTTTGAAAAGAAACTGGATTCCTTTGCTCATGCTGTCGGCAACTCCACGGCTGCGGTCGACCATCCCTTTAAAGTCAGGAGTGATTTTCCCACCGATTTTCACGCCATAGTCTTTGGCATGCTGAGCGTAATTAAATACCTGTGCGCTTTTCAGCAGTGCTTTTGTTGGGATACACCCCCAGTTGAGGCATACGCCACCCAAAGATTCCTTTTCTACTACTGCTACTTTCTTACCCAGTTGTGAAGCCCTGATAGCAGCCACATATCCGCCCGGACCGCTGCCAATGACAATTACATCGTAGTTCATATTTTTTGTTGTTTTTTGATTGTTTATCGGTTTTAACGCGAAATTATTAAAAATAGTAGTACTAACTCCACCCTAAACAATCGAGTAACCATAAGGTTTGGAAATAGATCGTGATAATGCTTGACAGGTGACACCTAACTTTCAAGCTTATCAAGGAGTGACCTGACATCTTCTACACCATTGAGGTAAAAGCGGGCTGCGGTCGACTTGGTTCCTACCTTGATCGTATGCGCTCCATCGGGCATGGCATTGAAGGTGTACTCATCGGTCCAGTCGTCCCCAATAGCCAGAATGAAATCGAAGGAGTCATTACCCAGCTTGTTGAGTGCCGCCCTGCCTTTGTTGATGCCGGCATTCTTGATTTCGATAACTTTATCACCGTCCATAATTTCGAGGTTCAGGTTGGCGATGTAGTTTTTCAGATCTTCCTTGAGCTCCCAGGCGCGCTGCTGCCCCATATCGGGGTCGGCATGGCGGTAGTGCCATACCAGCGAGTAGTTTTTGTATTCGATAAACGAGCGTGGCGTGCGGTCGACAAAGTTTTGTAGCAGCGGCTCGATGATATCCATCCAGTCCTTTTCGATTTGGTCTGACATCTTCCATTCTCCTTCAGGATTCTTATGCCATACACCGTGCTCAGCGATAAAGGCCATCCTGTCAAAGCGGTCAAACCACTTCGATAAAGTTTCTTTATCACGACCACTGATAACCACCACGGTGTTTTCCGGTTTTTCCACCAGTTTTCCAACAATGCGGTACAATTCATCGTCGGGCATGGCCATCTGCGGGTCGTTATGAAACCCGGTCAGCGTGCCATCATAATCGAGAAAGATGATTCGCTTACCGGCTTCATCGTATTGTGATTTGAGATCTTTTACAATTTCCTCGTTTATCTTTTTTGTCAGATGCTTTTGCTGGAGGTTTTTTACATCCTGAAGGCTGTGGATAAAATCTCCGGCCCAGCGTTTGTCGTTGTATACTTCCAGGCGTTTTTGCAGGATAGCCATACGCTCGCTCTGTTCTTCAAGGCTCATATTAAGTGCGCGATAGATGGTGTCGGCCACCTCATTCCGGTTATTGGGGTTTACCACCAATGATTCGCCCAACTCTTTCGCTGCCCCGGCCATCTCGCTGAGGATAAGCACGCCGTCTTGTGTAACGCGGCTGGCGATGTATTCTTTGGCGTTGAGATTCATCCCATCGCGGGTGGGGACGATCAGCCCGATATCCGCGTTGCTGTATAGCTCAATGCGTTCCTGCTTGCCGGTGTTGCGGTAGAAGTACCAAATGGGCATCCAGTTGATGGAGCCGTAAGTCCCGTTAATTCTTCCCACCAGCTCGTCGAGCTGTCGTTTCAGGTTTTGATATTCGGTGACGGTTTCCCGCGAAGGCTCCACAAACAGGAACAGGCTGACTTTTTCGCGGTATCCAGGATACTTTACCAGGAAAAGCTCATAGGCCTTAATGCGGTCGTTGAGTCCCTTGGTGTAGTCGAGCCGATCGATCGAAAGTATCAATTTCCGGTTTTTCCCGCGACCAAAATACTCATGCAACGCTTTTTGGGTTTCCGATTCCTCGTGATCTTTTTTCTGCGAAAGCTGACTGGCGGTTTTGTGGAAATACTCATAATCAATCCCTTTCGGGAAAGCATCTACTTTGGCAATTCTTTCGTCGAGCCTGATACGGTTAAAAAAGGTCTCATGCCCCAGCAAACGGCGTACACTACTCATAAAGTGGCGCTGGTAGTCGTAGATGTGAAACCCGATGAGGTCGGAAGCCAGCATCCCGTTAAGGATTTCCATGCGCCACGGAAGCAGCCTGAAAACCTCAAAAGAAGGGAAGGGGATGTGCTGGAAATAACCGATTGAAAGCCCGGGGAACTTTTCGCGGAGCAGCGCGGGTACCAACATCAAGTGGTAATCGTGAATCCAGACAATGTCATCTTCAGTGATGAACTGAGCGGCAATCTCCGCATAGCTGCGGTTGACTTCCTTATAAGCTTCCCATTGCGAGGGGTCAAAGTCAGCAAACTGCGTAAAGTAGTTGAAAAGCGGCCAGATCGTGTGATCGCAAAACCCTTCGAGGTAGTCGGTCCTGAGCTTTTGCTCGATGTACACCGGAATGCAGTTTTGCTTGCGGAAGTGGCTGTCCAAATCCATCTTTTCGGCATCGCTGATTTCATCGATGTTCACTCCGCCACGGCCAATCCATTTGATGTCGTATTCATTGTGAAAGCCTTGAAGGCCATGATAAAAACCGCTGTCGCGGGATACTACTTTCTTTTTGCCTTCGATGGTTTTCACTTCGGCAGGTAAACGGTTGGAAATCACGAAAAGCCTTTTCATAACAAACTGAATTTTGGTCTGATCTTTTTTCTGACTGTAATTATTGATGGCTAATTTACATTAAATCCTCACGAACCGGAAATGATAGGTGTTACTTTAATGTAAAGCGGGATGCAAACGGTTGCGATGGAATCGGATTAGATTATCTCATTCGACCATAGTTTATCAATGAAAACTGACCAGGGAAGGATATCGACATTCCCAACTTTTCTATGATTTGGTTCCATGCAAATCAAAATGGCTTTTTTTACAGAATACTCTTTCATGAACTGGTTGAGACCTTTCAAGTGTCTGTTTATTATTTGTTTAGACGATTTAACCTCGATTGCAATTTCATGGTCTCCCAGAACAAAATCAATTTCAATATTTGAGGATGTTCTCCAATAGGCAATGGGATATTCCTTATTGGTATAATTGCTGTGGGCATATATCTCGTTATAAATGAAGTGTTCAAATGCTTTGCCAAAATCTTCACTGCCGGGAGCCATACTAAAACGGTTGAGCAAATGGTTAACCACCCCAACATCAAAGAAATAAAACTTAGGTGCTTGTATGACTCTTCTTTTGGCTCTTTTTCTGTATGAAGGAAGGAAACGGCCAATCATAGTATCCTGAAGGATTTGAAAATACTCTTTTATTGTGGGTGAGCTAACTCCGGTTTCTGATGCAATGTTTGAGTATTTCACAACTTCCCCGTTTGAAATTGCCGCTACTTCAAGAAATCTTGAGAAAGATGATATATTCCTGACTCTTGCTTCAGAAATGATTTCATCCTGAAGGTAACTCCCAACATATGCTGATAAAAGTCTTTTAGGATTCTTTGAAAGGTAGTGTCGTGGGATGAGTCCATAATTCACAGCGTGTAACAAATCGAAATCCGGAATTTCTTTGTAAACAAAAGGGTAGAGCTCATACCTCAATGCTCTGCCTCCAAGAAGGTTGGTTCCCGAACGAAGAATTTTTCTTGGACTGGAACCACTCAATATGAATCTCACATTTTTGTTAGTAATTAACCAGTGCACTTCGTCGAGCAGTGCTGGTATTTTTTGGATTTCATCAATAATTACTACATCATCGATCTGACTGGCGATTATTATTTCTCTCAGTTCAGCAGGATTTCGTTGCATTCGCTCATAAACATCCGATTTTAATAGGTCAAACCACATTGAATCAGGATAAAGATACTGAAGCAATGTACTTTTACCCGTTTGACGGGCACCCCATAGGAAGAGGCTTTCATTTTCTGAATCAGAGAAATTTTGTAATCGTAAAAACATGATAAATTAAGATCTTACTTTAAATTTACATGCAAATATAAAGTATTACTTTAAATTATCATACTTTTTCAAAGGTTCGAGGAGGTATTCAAGGCCATTGAGTTTGATTTCGTAAATCGTTTGCAGCCACATGCCCAACTTCCCTTCCGGGAATCCCTGGCGGGCAAACCAAACGAGGTAAGGTTCGGGAAGCTGGTATATTTTCCGGCCTTTGTATTTCCCGAAAGGCATTCTTTTAGTGACCAAATCCAGGAGGATTTCCTGATTTTCCATTTGTTAGAATTTTTCCTTGCTTATACGGTGGACTTTTGAGCAATTTGGTATCGATAGCTTTCGAAATGTATGGTTGCGAAGGGTTGGCAATATGAGCTTTAATTTTCGTTTGCAATTTGTTCAAGTTTGTCAAGAAATCTTTTTGCGCTTCTAGAATTCTCAGCGGCTCTTACTAATGAAAATCTATCTTTAAGTCTATTCGCAATCTTTACATGACTATAAGTGCCTAACTGTTCGCCAACAATATCCGATGGATTTAGAATCTTTTCGGGATTACCATCATAATCTAAATTTAGATTAGCATCGGCCAAAAACCATGCTTCCATCTCTCTGGTCATTATCACAAAGGTATTTTCTTCAAAAATATAATTTCTATTGTCCCGAAAATTTTGTATTTCGTTTACTACAACTATCGGGCAATCAGGAGGAGTGTATCCTCTATTTTTCCTTTGCTCTTCTTTATCATCCTGATCTACAAGGGTGAAAATATAATCAACATCTTGCTTTTGCAGGTTTCTAACCATTGATACAAAATTTTTCTTTAATCTTGATTGACTCCTGGCAATTTTAATTAAGGATTCCTCGGTTTCGATATGGAGTTCGTATTTAAGTATATTTTGAAACCCTTTCGATTTCAATATTATAAAATCGGAGGTGCCTTCAACAATAAAACCAACTTTTACCATGGTAATCCACCTCCTTTAAGCATATTACTCATCCAAGCTTCGTCAGGCCGCATTTTTTCGAAATCTCCTTCTTTGCATTGGTTGGTTTGTGTTGCCCCTTCCTTTTTGTTTACAATGATTAATTCTTCCTCAGTAAGTTCTGATACCAAAGAAGCCGAGTGTGTGGTAATCCAAATATGATGATTATATTTTTTTGTCATTTCTCGAAAAAATGGGACTAGCTCACTCAGAACAGCAGGGTTTAACCCGGCTTCCGGTTCTTCTATACAAACAAACTGAGGTTGATCTGTTTGAAAAAATAATGCAAGCAATGCTATAATGTTATGCGTTCCTTCTGATATTAAATTTCCGGCAAACGGCGTGTCAGGATAAGATTTTTCAATAACTATTAATTCTTCTTTACCACTAATGTCTTTTTCTATTGATACGCTTTCAATTTCAGGAATTAATATCTGAATCCATTCAATTATCTCTGCTTTCTTCTTTTCGTTTTCAAGAATTACTTTTAAAATACTACTTAAATTAGAAGCATCAATCCAGAGTCTATTATAAATTTTTAGTTTATTCTCTGCTCTTTTATGGTTGTCAATAAATATTCTGGAAAAGGAATTAACTATTTTTTCATCTAATTTCTTAATGCCCGTAAATTCCCTTGTCAATTGCTTGCTTTTGATATCGTATTTTAATCCAAAACTAATATTGTGGTTATTAGTTCCAAAAGATAAATCCAAAATAATTTCAAGAAACCGGCCTTTTTGTTTTAATGCTTTATAATTAACGATATTTTCTTCTCCTCCGAAAATATCAAAAGCAATTGTTCCTGTGGTCATGGCTGCATGCATTAAAAACTCAATTGCTTCAAATATGTTTGATTTACCAGTTGCATTTGCACCTGCAAAGACCAGTATTTTAGAAGGCTCTGAAATTTCAATATTCTCCAGTGATTTATAGTTTTTTATCTTTAAGCTGTTAATACTGAACTGATAGTTGTTTTCCTCTATTTCGTTAAAAAAATTATCAAAACTATCATGCTTTATTTGACGCTCAATTTCTTTTACTGACCATCGTTCGGAAATGGCCCTGTTTAAATAATAGTTTCTTTCGTCATCGTTTAGTGTGTCTTTGAGCAATGCAATATTGTGACTCCAATCAAGTTTTAGCGCTTTATCCACCATCTCAGGTGAATTCCTGTATTTGCGATAAAACTGTTGCATGTAATTTAAGTTAGTAATTCCGTAACCATCCCCACCGTATTTTTTATTCAGGCTATCCGAAATAGAAGTAATTATTTTATTCCAGGAAGTTTGCTTTTTTATTGTTTTCCTGTTTTTAATATAAAATGACACAATGAATTCACCGATACGAAAACGAAGTTCATTGCTATTCTTATTTTCAAATTGTGTTATCAGATTGTTTATACCCGATAACATATCTTTAGTTATATTTTCCATTGCTAAGCCTTTTGTTGTCATAGTTGATGTCTGGAATCTCCAGACGATTTATTAAATATTTCATCAATTTCACCATCATTTACATCATTATTTCCAATATCAACTACGATCTATCTGGCATCTCCAGACAGTTTATCATTTTTCTATCGTACAAAGTTAATCAATCTGGATGTGCGTTTGGGCTTGCATATGTGCTGTTTCATTTTTCTTTTTTCTCACTGCAACATTACCACTGATGCTTCTTTCTTTGGCTTGTTGGTAAAAGGTATTACCTGTCCATCATTTCACTTTTTCACGCACTTCATGCAGTAAAGGCTCTCCGGCATGGCCATCAGCCGGTCGGTGGAGATAGGTGTAGCACAGCTTTTGCACTTTCCGAAATCCGGGGTGTCTATCCGTGCCAGCGACTCTTCAATGTCGCGCAGCTTATCCCTGGCGTTGGAAAGAGCCGCTTCGTTAACGCTTTTGTTGTTGATGGCATCCATGCGGCTCACCCGGCCAATGGCGCAGTCGGGAGCCACGGGAGCTGTATCTTCCGTGAGTTGCTCCACACGACGCATAGTGCGGCGGTGCTGGTTCTTAAGCTTGGCTCTTATCTGTTCTTTTAGTTTATCGTCCATACTCAAATCTGAAATCTGAACCGGCAAATCTACTGCTTTTTTATGGGGATATCGCGGAAGCTAAACTCGTATTCACACCCGTTGACCTGCAAAAGTGTAACCAAATCAGCTTTTGGGTTTACATCCCTGAAAACAAACTCCACTTTTGTGGGAATATCTTTAATGAGCTTTTTCGTGATATTTTTGTAGTGGTATCGTCCGGCACGTTTAAAGTCGATTTCTGAATTAGCCACTTTGATAACTGATATCGGATACTGATTGCCGGCGTCGTCAAAAATCTCCGTCGACGGGCGGCCGTATTTAATACAAAATTCCTTGTCGGAATCCGTTTGATTGGTTACGGTAAAATCCATTTTTAGCTGCGAGCTGGTCATCACACAGCTATTCAGCTCAATCAGGAAGCCCACCCTGACCACCTTAAAATCGCCATCCATTTGGGGAGAGTGGTCTGGTTTTGAGGCTGGCTTAGCTGTTTCGCCCGATTGCACGATGGTAGTGGAAGAGGATGGGTCGAGCAGTTGGATAACATCCTGCGTTTTGTTCACTTTTACGGAAGCCACCGAGAAGATTTTTCCCGTTTCAGCAGAGATGAGCCTGGCGTTGATTTTTACTTCTGAAACCAGGTCGGTTACCGATCCTGAGGCTATAGCATCCACACCCAGCAGCATTCCTATTTCCTTTGCGGATGATTCATCCACAAATCCCGACAAGGAAAGTTCATGCTCATTCATAATTTTGTTAAGCATTTGTCTCTCTACCACTTCAAACTTTCCTGTGCGGTAAAGCCTGGTGATTAGTTCTTCGGAGATGTATTTTCCGAGCTGAGAAATGGAACCATCGAGGTTGGAAAATTCAATTACGGCAATTTTAGACTTATTTTTTTCGGATAAGCTGTTGACGATTTGTTTTGTCAGCAAGGTGAGCTGGTCGTCAAGGGCAGCCGGCTTTTTTGAGAATACTGAGTCCATTGTTCCGCATCCGGCTATTAGCAAAAATACAGTTAGACTGAGGAAAAAGATGGTGACCTTTTTCATGATGATTTATTTTATGATTCGATCTGACGTAGTCGACCATAAAAATACAAAAAAAGCCAATATGAACTAACCGTTGATGAAGCGAAGGATACCCCATAATGCTATGACAGCTCCGAAAGTGATAAAAACAATCCGGATATCCAGTCCAAACTGTTTTTTGAATTTCCTGTGGAAATAATACCACTGCAACTTTGCGGTGTTTTCTTTGTGTTTTTCAATTGCTTCGCTGGCTTTCTTTTCTCCTAAAAGATCAACCAGCTCTTTCCTGAGCTGGTCGGGTATTTTATATTCCTTACTCATTTCTGAATTTTAAAATGATTGCTGTTCCAAAATGTATTTATTTCAATTTCCTGCACTCTTAACGGACTTCATCAGAGTGAATAAACTTCGCCCCCGCGGTTTTCATATCGCGTATGGCTTTTTCGCCATCACCCGGGTTTACATCCACAGCCCTTATTCCGTCTTCAATTACAAAAGTAGTAAAGCCATTTTTTATCGCATCAAACACGGTGTTTTTTACACAATAATCCGTTGTTAGTCCGGCGATATAGACTGTTTCTACTTCTTTTTTCCTGAGCAGTTCGCTCAGGTTATCGGTTGTGGCTTCAAAAGACGAATAGCCGTCATCCTTGTCACCGGTTCCTTTTAAAACCACATTATCAATATCCTTTGTGTTTAACTCAGGGTGAAACTCTGCGCCCCGTGTCCCTCTGATGCAGTGCGGCGGCCATTTATCGAAATGGACGGTGTCTTCTGGGTGCCAGTCTTTTGATGCTACTTTTATCTTGAACTTAGGCATCAGTTTATTGATAACCGGAACCACCTCATCGTTTCCGGGAGCGCCAAGGGCTCCGCCTTCACAAAAATCATTCTGTACATCTACAATCAATAACGCTCTCATA
>JAASSU010000081.1 GCA_021767705.1 Bacteroidota bacterium
ACGCCCAACCTTCTGAGGTGATCGTACTTGCAGAAGACTATCTTTCTTTAAAGGAATATCTTGGTATGGAGGTGCAGGGGATTATTGGTGCCAGCGTGTTCAGGGACCTGGTGGTGGAAATTGATTATGAGGATTATGAACTGGTATTGCATGACCCTGAGCAGTTTAAGCCACCTAAGAGATTTGAATCGCTGGACATCGAATTAAGAAATAACAAGCCTTATATCAAAGGCACTGTTAAACAGGATGACAGGGTGCCTGTGGAGGCCGACTTTTTGGTGGACCTCGGGGCAAGCCATGCATTATTGCTGGAGGTAGACAGCACAGGTCCTTTTGTGGTTCCGGAAGATAATCTGACAACATCACTCGGACGTGGCTTGTCGGGGGATATTGCCGGAAACCTGGGGCGTGTGCCTTCCTTCAAGGTGGATGGTTTCGAATTGAATAGCGTCATCACCTCTTTTACGCCACTCTACTCTAAAATCCAGATGCACGGAAGGGTTGGTACAATTGGTGGGGAGCTCTTTTCAAGGTTTCATGTTTTTGTGAGTTTCCCTGATGAGAAAATCTATCTTAAAAAGAATAAGAAGTTTGAGGATCCATTCCAATATAACATGAGTGGAATGGATCTGATCGCATTTGGCGAAAATTACGACCGCATTAAGGTGGCCGGGGTATATGATGGTTCTCCGGCGGATAAAGCGGGAGTCCAACCAGGAGATGAGATACTCAAGATCAACTGGATAAATGTTAAATTCTTTTCCTTAAGTCACATAAACTCAATCCTCAGAAGCAGGGAAGGAAAAAAAATGAGGTTAAAGGTGTTAAGAAATGGGGAGAAACACAAAATCAAGTTTAGGTTGAGAAAGTTGATTTAGAGATTCTTAAGTCATCATGTTTTATAGTCTGGTTTTTTGCTTATTGCCAACAACCAAGACCGGCTATGAAGGCCAGTGATTCATCGCATGCAGCATTCCGTTATTTATATCAATTCTTAGTTTCGCGTATTTCCCTGTTTTAGCACGATATTGCGGAATTGCTCGTCCATAAAAAAAACCGGAAGAGTGTTTTTTATTTGAAAAGACGTGCTGTTTTTTTTAGTTTAGCTTCCACTAAAGAAACTCTTATCATGAAAAACTCCACAACAATTGTATTTTTAACTGCCATTTTTATTTCGCTGAGCTTTTACGCTCATGCTGATAAGTTCAAAGTCGGCAAGGTGTCGAAAAATGAGCTTAAAATGGAAACCTATGAACCCTACCCGGATGCGGATGCAGTTATCTTGCACGATAAAGGGACCGTGAATTTTCAGGCAAGTGCACACGGGACTCTCCAGGTGGTTCTCGAAAGGCACGTACGAATTAAAATCCTGAGTAAGGAAGGATATGACTGGGGCGATTTTGAAATCCCGCTCTATGACTATGACCGAGTAAAAGACTACATTTCCGGTTTCAAGGCCTATACTTTCAACCTCGAAAACGGAAGATGTGGTTGAGGAGAAGCTGAAAAAGAAGGATATTCAGTATGAGGAAACATCAAAATTTTGGGATATGGCCCGTTTTTCCATGCCTAAGGTGAAAGTCGGCTCAGTCATTGATATTTCATAGCGGTTAAACCACCCTTCTTCTGTTGCTATTGATGATTGGTATTTTCAGTATGATATTCCTGTAAAGTATTCTGAGCTTGAGGTGAAAATACCTGAGTGGCTGCAATTCAACCGTAAGGTGTATGGCTATGAAAAAATAAAAGCTTCCCCTCTGGCTCACGAAAATCAGATGATTCATAGCAGAGGTGGCCGTGTGGATGTAACATGCGAGGTGCATAAATTTGAGGCAGAATCGGTCCCGCCTTTTATCACTGAACCCTATATGACCACCAAGGAAAACTTCATATCAAAAGTCTCTTATGAAATGTTGAGCACAAATTTTCCGGGAAGCCTGGTCAAGTTTTACACTAAAAACTGGGCAGATGTGAGTGAACAGTTATTTGAGCATCCTGAATTTGGGCAGCAAATCAATCGCGGACATTTACGCTCTGAAGCCAAGGAAATAATGGCTTCAACCAATGACCCGATGGAAAGGTTGAATATGGCGGTGGAAGAAATACAGTCTTTAATAAAATACAATGGCTCAGATGGTATTCTTCCATACTATTCCACCCTGAAGATGTCTGTAAAAGAGAATTCCGGGAATTCTGCAGACATCAACCTGAACCTGATTGCACTGCTGCGGCAAATGGATATTGATGCGCGGCCGGTGGCTTTAAGCACCCGCGCTCATGGCTACATTCACCCTACGGCAGCTTCACTCGATGATCTCAACTATGTTTTAACGCTTGTAAAGATTAAAGATCAGAGTTTTATGGTGGATGCTACAGATCCCTTTTTGCCTTTGGGTTATGTGCCTTTTAAGTGCCTTAACGGGAATGGGGTATTGCTGGATGAAAAAAACCCACGCATGATAAATATTGGAGGGCATGTAAAGAATGAAAGGCAGTCGGTGATTATGCTGGACTTCTCTGAAGACAGCATTTCTGGAATGCTTAAAAACACCTATGCTGGATATAATTCCTCCTCGCAATGGAAAGAGTATTCTGAGAAGGGAGAGGAAAAGTATGCCGCCGACCTGGCAGAAAATTACCCGGGCTGGGAGTTTTCCGGATTTGAAATGGATTGGCAGGAAGGGCATTCGCTTGAAGAGAAAGTGAGCTTTACCAAGGCTTTAACAGAAGAAAATATGGGTGGGATGATCTACCTCAACGCCATGTATGGAGATTATGTTGATGAAAACCCCTTTAAGCTCGAAGAACGGAAGTATCCGGTTAACTTCGGTTGCCCAATCATAAGGAACTACCAAATTATACTGAAGCTTCCTGAAGGTTACAAGGTGGAGAGTGCCCCGGAGAATGCATTGGTGGAGCTGCCTGAAGGGGGTGGTGCTTTTAAATATGTGACATCCGTTGTTGGAAACCAGTTGGTGATTAGCAGCTCAATGAATATCAACAAAACATTCTACAATCACCTGGAGTATTCAATGATAAAACAGCTATATCAATATGTGGCTGATAAATACAACGAAAAGATTGTCATCAAAAAAATATAGTCATCATGAGAGAAACTGTTTCAAACAGTAAAATCTGCCTTGGGTTTGCTCTTTGCATGGTTCTTATCCTGAATGCCTGGACGACCAATGCTCAAAACAAGGTAGAAGCGATGAAGGATGTTGACCTTGATGACATCGGGGAGCTTCTGTCGATAAAAATACCGGATTCAGTAAGTGAATATGCAGAAGCTGTTGTCAGACATTATTCGGTAAAATACATCATAGATTCGGAAAGCAAAATGACCATGGAGGTCAAAAAAGTGATTACCATTCTTCATTCAGGTGGAGACGGGCATGGAAACTTTTACGGGTTTTATGATGATGTCACTAAAATCTCGGGCTTCAAAGCTTTTGTTTACGACAAGAACGGTGAAAGGGTAAATAAGTATAAAAAAGGAGATTTAAGAGACTACAGCTTTTCTCCCTGGGCTGATGCGATTACCAACATCCGTTTGCTGGCTCTGCAAATGGATTACACATCCTATCCATACACCATAGTCTACGAATATGAAAAGACGTTTAATGACCTTTTTGATATTCCGGATTGGCACGCTATTGATTCCTACAAGGAAGGTGTTTTGGATGCCCGCTTAGTTGTTGAGAATAATTCGGGAATTCCTTTACGCTTCCACTCCAGGAATTTAGGAGAGGAGATTGAGGTTTTTAACCAGGGAAATCAGCAGATGCTTCAGGCCAGTGTTGAAAACCTGAAGCCTTTGGTAAAAGAGCCTTTTTCTGATCCCTTACATGAAATAACTCCAGGCGTAAAGCTTGTACTCACTCGTTTTTCTTACGATGGTGAGAGCGGGGAGTTAAGCTCCTGGCAGGATATCGGCGATTGGATTAATCAAATCAGTGAGGGCCGCGGACACCTTCCTCCGCATATTTGCCAGCAGGTAGAAAGGGTTACTTCGGGGCTCAATTCCAAAAAAGAAAAGATAAAAGCCATTTATAAGTTCATGCAGGATCGCAGCAGGTATGTAAGTATTCAGCTCGGTATAGGTGGCTGGCAGCCGTTTGAAGCTACATTCGTTCATGAAAAAGGCTATGGCGATTGCAAAGCGCTGAGCTTTTATACCCGTAGTCTGTTGCTTTGCGCAGGGATTGAATCCATTTACACATTGGTGTATGCCGGCGATGATCCGGTGAGGCTGAACCCGGCTTTTCCTGCCAACCAGTTTAACCATGTGATTTTGGCAGCCCCGCTTGATAACGACACGGTTTGGCTTGAGTGCACCAGCATGAACCAGCCTTTTGATTATCTCGGGAGTTTTACGCACGGCAGGAAGGCCTTGATGATAGGTGAAAAGCTTACCTCTCTCGTAAACACACCCAGCTACACAGCAGAGCAGAACCTTAAATTGAACAATGGAGAATTTGTTCTGGATAGGGAAGGAAACCTTCAGGGGTCATTAGTAACCACCTACCAAGGGCTGAGGTATGACCTTGCTCAGAAACAGATGAGCAAAGGAAAGGAAGAGCTGGAAAAGGATTTTACGCGCGCCCTTGATTTTTCAGGCTGTTCGGTTGATGAGATCAAAGTAGAAAGAACAGACGAAAGTCTTGGTAATCCTGAGGGTTACAGACAGGTAAAAATGAGCGTGGGGCGGTATGGAAAGACATCAGGGAAACGGATTTTTCTAAAACCCAATTTCGAAGAGCGGCATACAAGACATTATCCAGCGGTAAAAGAAAGGGACAGTGATATTGTTGTGGATAATCCCGTTTTAAACGTCGATACACTGGTGTATCAAATCCCTGAAGGGTTCACATTTGAGTATGTGCCCGGAGAGGTGACTTATGAATCGGAGTTTGGCCTCTACGAGCAAAAAATAATTCCAGAAGACAACAAACTGACCTTTACCAGGAAATTTCTTCAACCTAAAGGACGATACAGTCCAGCCAAATACGATGAATTTGCAGCTTTTAAAAATAAGATTGTAAAGGCTGATGACCGCAGTGTGGTGCTGGTCAGTGAGGAATGATTTTTAATGCTTTAATACGAAGAAAAGTAAAAGGCGAAACCCTGTGGATTTCGCCTTTTCATATTTTAAACAGACTCTCTTAGTCACCAAAGCTGATACCAACACCCCTGGCTGTTTTGATCAGCGCTGTGTCGGGAGTAACAAGGTTTGGTTTGCTAATGGCCGACTTCAATGGAACTGAAGTGATGTATGGATGACGGTAAGAAACCATGTGGCCATACTTTTCTTCTTTTACCAGTTCAAAAGCTTTTACGCCAAACTGCGTTGCGAGTACCCTGTCGTAAGCGATGGGTACACCGCCACGCTGTAGGTGTCCGAGAACAGTTTCACGGATGTCGTGCTGGCATCCCGCGGCTTTGAGCTCTTCACGGAGTCTGGCAGCAGCACCTGTCAGCTTTCTGTGTGCATAACCCACTTCATCAGATTTTACAGACGATTGTGATTCGCCTTTCGCGTGAGCACCTTCAGCAATGACAATATTCACAAAACCACGATCCTTATGGAAACGTGACTCGATGTGCTTGTTCACTTTTTCAGGATCGTAAGGGATTTCAGGGATCAGGCATACTTCTGCGCCTCCGGCAACGGCGGCATTCATGGCAATCCATCCAGCATCGCGACCCATCGCCTCAAGAATAATTACCCTGTTGTGGCTTGCCGCGGTGGTTACCAGCTTGTCTACTGCATCTGTAGCAATTTGAACAGCAGTTTGAAAACCGAAAGTAGAATCGGTGTTGGCCACGTCGTTGTCAATGGTTTTCGGAACGCCAATAATGTTCATTCCTTTTTCAAAAAGGGCTTGCGAGATACGTTGCGAACCGTCGCCACCAATGTTAATAACAGCTTCCACGCCCAAAAGCTGAAGCTTTTTGATAAGCTCGTCGGAGCGATCTACGCTGCCCCATGAGCCGTCTTTGTTTTTTACAGGCCATGCAAACGGGCCGCCTTTATTTGTGGACTCCAGTATAGTTCCCCCCTGGAAGTGAATACCTCTTACGGCTTTGTCGTCTAAAACTTTAATTTCCTGGGGCTCATTCAATACCCCGTTGAACCCTTGCATGCTTCCTATTACTTCCCAATCTTTCTCCTGAGAAGCGCGTTTAACGATAGCACGGATAACTGCATTGAGCCCCGGGCAATCGCCTCCGCCTGTTAAGACTAAAACTCTCTTCATAATAATATAGCCTTTCTTTTATTATTTATAAGAACTAAATAATTTGATTCTCATTTACTTTGCGGTGCGAAATTAATTAAAATATCATCATTCAAAACAAAATGACCTTCACATGCTGTTTTGTAAAAGTATAATGCAAAACACCATAAATCAAGCAAATAATATATTTTTAGTGCTTTCGCAAACCTTTGCGCAACCGAGTGAGATTGGTGTTAATTTTAATCAGGTTTATATTAACTTTGAACAACAAAATCTAAATCAAATGAGTATGAGGAAAATTTTTTCAGGATTCAGCGCGGTTTCAATGGTTATGGCCCTGAGTCTGTTAGCTGCTACAACAGTTTCGTGTAATCAGACAGCAAAAAAGCAAGAAACTGAAGCAACACAAAAAGCTGTGGAATGGCATAAAGATGCCACTATCTATGAAGTGAATATCAGGCAATACACTGAAGAGGGAACCTTCAAAGCTTTCCAGGAGCACCTTCCCAGGCTGAAATCGCTGGGGGTGGATATCCTCTGGCTGATGCCGATTCACCCCATCGGAGAGAAAAACCGGAAGGGTGAGATGGGAAGCTATTATTCCGTAAAGGATTACAAAGATGTAAACCCGAATTTCGGAACAAAAGAAGATTTCAAAGCGTTGGTGGAGGCTGTTCACAACCAGGGGATGTACCTTATCCTCGACTGGGTGGCCAACCATACCTCATGGGATAACCACCTGATCAAAGAGCATCCGGAGTGGTACACTCGCGACTCAACCGGCCAGATGGTTTCTCCTTACGACTGGTCTGATGTGGCGGACCTCGATTACAGCAACGATGAACTCCGCGATTATATGTCGGGAGCACTCACCTATTGGGTGGAAGAGTTTGATATTGACGGATACCGCTGCGATGTGGCCGGAATGGTGCCGGTTGATTTCTGGGAAAGAGCAGTTGCCGACCTGTATGAGGTGAAGCCCGTTTTCATGCTTGCCGAAGATGAAGCTGAACTTGAACTGCTCGACTCTGCGTTCCACATGCACTACGGATGGGAGTTTCATCATAAAATGAATGCCGTGGCACAGGGAAAAGAAACGGTGGAAGATTTTTTTACCTATTTCGATAAGATTGAAGGCCAGATGGATCCTGACGATATCAAGATGAACTTCCTTACCAATCATGATGAGAATTCGTGGAATGGCACCATCAACGAAAGGATGGGCGATGCGCAGAAAGCAATGGCCGTTATTGCCTGGACTGTTCCTGGCATGCCATTGATCTATACCGGTCAGGAAATCGGCATCGACAAGCGCCTGGAGTTTTTTAAGAAGGATGTGGTAGAGTGGAAAGACAGCCCATTAGAGGATTTCTACACTTCGCTAAACGATCTGAAAGCTGATAACAAAGCACTGTTTGCCGGTAAGTTTGGTGGCACTTTCAACATCCTGAAAAGTGATATCCCTTCTGATACTTTTGTCTTTAAAAGAGTGAAGGATGACAATGAAGTGTTGGTAGTTACAAACCTTACCCCGGTAGAAAAATCTTTTACCGTGGAAGAGGCTACAGGAACATATCTCAATCATTTCACCGGAAAGAAAACAGAGCTCGATGGCACGTTTGAACTTCCGGCTTGGGGGTATCGCGTTTTTGTAAAATAATTGAAACTCAATTTTAAAGGGCGGGTACCCGGAGGTTCGTTCCGGGTATGCGCCTTTTTTTAACTGAAATCAACTGCTATGCAGCAAAAGAATGCATTCGTTACTGCCGGAGCCATAAAGTCTTTTCAGAAATCAAACAATGGCCTTCTGGTTGAAGCTGAAAACGCCTTTTGTAAAATTACCGTTTACTCAAGCTGCATAATCAGGGTTCATTATTCTTTTACCAGGGATTTCGGAAAGCACTCGTATGCGGTGGTGGCGCAGCCCGGTCGTGTAGAATTTCAAACGGACGATTTGGATGACGCCATCAGGTTAACTACTTCAAAACTAAAAGTTGAAGTGAGGAAACACCCTTTGCAAATCCGCTTTTTGACCCTGGACGAGAAGGTGATTAACGAGGATGAGCCGGGTCTTGGCACTATCTGGCTTGGTGAGGAAGTGACAACCTGCAAGAAGCTTCAGGAAGATGAACGCTTTGTGGGGCTTGGAGAAAAAACCGGGCCTTTGGATAAAACGGGAATGGCGTTTACGAACTGGAATACCGACAATCCTGATTATGGTCCGGAGAGTGATCCGCTCTATGCTTCTTTTCCGTTCTATTTCGGGTTGCACCATCAACTGGCTTACGCGATTTTTTTTGACAACAGCCACAAGAGCCATATTAATTTCGGAGCCTCCACCGACCGGTTCAGCTCATTTGGGGCGGCGGCCGGAGAAATGGATTATTATTTCTTTCATCAGCGAAAGCTTGAAGATATTTTAAAGGATTACACCTGGCTGACCGGACGGATGCCCATGCCGCCCAAGTGGGCACTGGGATATCAGCAATGCCGCTGGAGCTATTATCCCGACAAGGAAGTGCTGCGGATAGCCAATACTTTCCGCGAAAAGCAAATTCCTGCCGATGTGATTTACCTCGACATCGATTACATGCAGGATTACAAACTGTTTACCTGGCACAAGGATCGTTTTCCGGAGCCTCAGAAGCTGCTGAAAAAGCTTAAGGGTTTGGATTTCCATACAGTGACGATTATCGATCCGGGTGTGAAAAAGGAAGCAGGCTATCCGGTTTACGAAGATGGCTTGGATAAAGATGTGTTCTTAAAATATCCTGATGGGACGTATTACACGGCGCAGGTATGGCCGGGATGGTGCCACTTTCCTGACTTCACGAGTGCGGACGTCAGGGAATGGTGGGGCGGATTTTTCGAGGATTTGGGCAAAGCTGGAGTCGATGGATTCTGGAATGACATGAATGAAATTGCTTCGTGGGGCGGAGGGCACACCCCCAACTTTTTACCCGTTGATTGGGACGGCGAAGGCTCATCTTACCGTGAGGCAAAGAATCTGTATGGCTCACTCATGGCTTCTGCCACTCACGAGGCTGCTCTCAAGAGCAACCCAGATAAGCGCCCTTTTATCCTTACCCGCGCCGGTTTTGCCGGGATGCAACGCTTCACGGCTTTGTGGACCGGCGATAACCAGGCTACAGAAGCGCATATGCTTTTGGGTGCCCGCATGACTGCCAATATCGGGCTGTCGGGAGTGGCTTTTGCAGGTTGTGACGTTGGTGGGTTTGGCGGAGATGCCTCAAAGGAATTGTTTGTGAGGTGGATGACGGTGGGTGCTTTTATGCCCCTGTTCCGCGGGCACTCGGCAATAAACACCAAAAGTGCCGAGCCATGGTGTTTTGGTGAGGATGCCACGGAAATCATCAGAAAATACATCCGGTTCAGGTACCGCCTGATGCCATACGTTTACAGCGTGTTTAAAGAGGCCGCAGAAACCGGAATTCCTGTGATGCGCTCACTGTTGTTTGAATGCCCACATGAGCAATTGGTATATGATGAGCGTTTTGAAAACCAGTTTCTTCTGGGGAATAACATTTTATTGGCTCCGCTTGAAAGCCATCAAAAGGTGGCTGAGGTCTACCTCCCGGAGGGGCAGTGGTATGATTTACACACATTGTCGAAACATAAGGGTGGGAGTATAGTGCATGTGGAAAGCTCTTTAGACAAGCTTCCGGTGTTCATCCGTGGCGGTGCTGTCATCCCGATGCAGAAGGCGGTTCAGTCGACTATTGAAAATTTTGGTGAGGTTCTGTGTTTGCATGTTTTTAATGGGGTTGAACAGTCTTCATTTTCATGGTATGAAGATGATGGCGTGTCCTTTGATTTTAAGAAAGGTGCTTTTTATCGGCGTAACATTGTTTTTAATCCTAAAAATCAAGAGCTTACTTTAAGCGAAGTTGAAGGGGATTTTCAGCCTTCTTTCAAGCAAGTGCGGATTTATTTTCATGGATTTGATATCGAAAGCGTTTTATATGAAAATGAACGCAGGCCTCTGCAACAGGATTTCCGTTCCCTGTTCGATGAAAGAGCTGCCGGCGAGGCTATGCAATACGTAGAGATCGAATTGCATCATAAAGAAATCAAAATCAGCTTGCTGTATCTCTGAGAAACTCTGTGTTTTCTTTGTGGAACTCTGTGTTAGAACTATTTCACAAAGGAACACGGAGAAGCACAAAGTTTCACAAAGCTTTCAATTCGAAATTATAAATGCTTTATAATTATGGATTTACGGATTGTTTTTATTTGCGCCAAACTTTAGTAAACAAATCATCCTCCTTGTTGCAATAGTTTCAGGTTGTGCTCTTCGTGCATCCCATCGTTCGTTTAAAAAACCACCAGGTGCACAAAGCAACTCATAAAAATGACGATGGAATAGGATAGGGGAAAAAGAAAAAGCCGGAGTAATCAGCTCCGGCTTAAAATCAACTCTAATCAAAAACTCTAATCAACTAAATGTATTTTTCCTGATTGACAGTCCAAAGATAATATGAATAAGCACCGAGCGAAAGAAAAATCAGCGCAAACGTTTGCGTTTCAATTTATAAGAATTTGTTGTGCTTTATGAGAGGCGGAGCTTTGAAAACATGAAAACAAATTTGATTTTTTGATGCTTTTCCCTATCTTTAGCAGGAAATTGACTTTTTAACGATGAGAGGATGGAAAATCTATCGCAGTAAATGTTAAAAATGGGAGGGGAGTGAACAAGGAAGATTTTTCAGGGGTTAAAATCCAACCATTTTTTCTGCGAAAATGAGCTGAGTGGCGCAATCGATTGCACCTGTATAAGGAGCTTAATAACAGGATGATAAATACTGTTTTTAGCGGAATTTGAAGTGCTGAAAAACCGTAGTCATTAAATAATTATTAATTTTATAACACGAAAAGTTTAGGAGCAAAAGAAAAGAACTAATAAAAGACAGTAAACTAAAGAAAACTAAATACATGCCTATGAAGCAAAAAACTGTTATGAGAAAACAAATTACAAAAACCAAGTTAAAATTTAGCGGGAACTAATTTTTAAATGTTTCCGAAAACCTTACCGAAAATCATATTTAAAAACTAAAAAGTGTTTCAAATGAATAAATCAAGCATTACAAAACATGTTAAGACGCTGTTCTTGTCATTGTTTATGGTCATGGCAATGGGACAATTTGCTTATGCTCAGCAAACGATTACGGGAACAGTAACTGATGCCGAAACCGGCAGTACGCTTGTTGGAGCCACTGTGCAAATACAGGGAACCACAAGAGGTACAATTACCGATATTGATGGTAATTTCTCGCTGTCAGCATCAGAGGGAGAAACATTAGTGTTCTCTTTTATTGGTTACGAAAAACAGATGGTGACCCTTTCAGGTCAGAGCACTGTAAACGTAGCCCTTCAACCTACAGCCGAGAGCCTTGGCGAGGTGGTCGTTATTGGATATGGTATCCAGAAGAAAGATGATGCCACCGGTTCGGTGCAAGCTATCGACTCGGAGGACTTTAACAAAGGTGCCATCACTTCGCCCCAGGAATTACTGACCGGAAAAGTGTCAGGTGTTCAGATTACAAGTGGCGGTGGTGCCCCTGGCGAAGGTCAGACTATCCGTATTCGTGGTGGTTCATCACTCTCGGCAACCAATGATCCGTTGATTGTTGTTGACGGTGTGCCTTTAGCAGGGGGAGGAATCAGTGGGATGAGAAATCCACTTAACGCAATCAACCCGAATGATATTGAAACCATGACCGTGCTGAAAGATGCTTCTGCTACGGCTATCTATGGTTCGCGGGCCTCTAATGGTGTAATTATTATCACCACCAAAAAATCAGAAAAAGGAGCGGATCTTAAAGTTAACTACAGTGGAAAACTCAATGCTTATGTAGCCGGTAAGACCGTTGACGTGCTTGAGGCAGATCAATACAGGAGCTTAGTGGCAGAAAAATATCCCGACCAGGTGGGTATGCTCGGAGATGCCAATACAAACTGGCAGGATGAGATTTATGAGAACGCCACCGGAATGGATCATAACCTGGGCATTTCAGGTGCCTATAAAACATTGCCTTATCGCTTGTCTGTAGGTTATTCTGATAATGATGGTATCCTGAAAACGGATAACCTTAAGCGTACCACTGCAGCCTTAAACCTGAACCCCACCTTATTCGATGATCACCTTAAGGTGAATATCAATGCAAAAGGGGTGAACGTAGAAAATACTTTTGCTAACAGGGCCGCTATTGGTGCAGCCATTCAGTATGATCCTACCAAGCCGGTATACAGCAGCGAAAGCTTTACTGATATACCTGTTCTGGGAACAACAGACTGGGGTGGATACTATGCATGGACTCAGGCTAATGGCCAGCCAATTGAGCAGGGATCGGCGAACCCGGTTGCTTTGCTGAATCAGCGCGACGATAACTCTACTGTTAATCGTTTTATCGGTAACGCTAAGTTTGATTATAAATTCCATTTCCTTCCTGAGTTAAGAGCAAACTTAAATGTGGCCTATGATTATACGAAGGCTGAGGGTAATGTTTTTGAGCCTCAAAATGCTGCTTTTTCGTATAACAATGTTCACGGTGGTGGAGTTGACAACATGTATGAGCAGG
>JAASSU010000353.1 GCA_021767705.1 Bacteroidota bacterium
GCAGGAAAAATCAATGACAAGCTTTCTGTAGGATTGGGAGTTTATACTCCTTACGGAAGTTCTACTGTTTGGGGCGACGACTGGCGCGGAAGACACATCATTCAGGATATTTCGCTGATGGCGATTTATTTTCAGCCAACAGTCTCTTATCAGATCTCCGATAAACTCGGTATCGGGGTAGGATTTGTTTATGCTTATGGCGATGTAGAACTAAATAAAGGCGTTCCATTGCAGGATACGAATGGTGAGGAAGGTCAGGCAAACATCGCCGGAAGCACCAGCAACTTTGGGTTCAACGCCGGAATTTATTACGAAGCTTCCGAAGCCCTCTCTTTTGGGGTCACTTACCGTTCTGAAATAATGATGGAAGTGCAAGGAGGTGACGCCACATTTGATGTGCCCACTTCACTGGCTTCATCTTTCCCACCAGAAAATAAATTCGATGCAGACCTGCCATTGCCGGCTTCTGTGAATTTTGGTGCGGGATACCAGGTCAACGAAAAGCTCAAGCTTGGGTTTGATTTGAATTATGTATTCTGGAGCAGCTACCAATCGCTGGACATTGATTTTGAGGAAAACACAGCCTCTTTGGAGGATTTGAGCCAACCTAAAAACTACAGCGATGGAGCCATCTATCGTATCGGCGGCGAATATATGGCCAATGATATGTGGACTGTACGTGCCGGTTTTTATTACGATTCGCCGGTAGCAGACGACGATTACTACGCACCTGAAACACCGGATGCCGTAAAACTAGGATATACCCTGGGTGCTTCATTCTCACCTAACCAAAAACTCTCGATTGATGCTTCGTTCCTGTTTGTTCAGGGACTTGAAAGGGAAGTGGATTATCTTCCTGAAAACTTTGGAGGAACTTACAAATATTTTGGTTTTGTTCCCGGAATCGGTATCAATTACCAGTTTTAACCTAAAAAGAAGACGTTATGAATAAGATATTATATTTAATTGCAATACTATTTCTGTTCGCTTCCTGCGAGCCTGACATAGATGATTTTGAGCCGAAAGCCGGTAATGCCGACTTCTCTTCTTATGTGGCGATTGGTAATTCACTTACAGCCGGGTATGCCAGTGGTGACCTTTACAAATCATCGCAGCAAAATTCCTTCCCTTCAATGTTGGCCGAAAAGTTTGCCTTAGTGGGCGGAGGTAATTTTAATCAACCTTTGATGACTGACGATGCCGGTTTTGGAAACCGTTTGATACTGGGAATCAGTGAAAACTGTCTTGGTGAAGCAGGGCTGGGGCCGGTTCCTTATCCTGAGCAGCCTTCACCGGCAAACTTTGCTTCGATTGCCGACCAGGGGCCATTTAACAATATGGGTGTCCCGGGCGCGAAGTCTTTTCATTTGGTGACTGATGGATATGGACAGTTAAACCCGTATTTCGGTCGTTTTGCTTCTGGCCCAAACACTTCTGTGCTGGCCGATGCCATGTTGGTTCAGCCCACTTTTTTTACTGCGTGGGTGGGGAACAACGATGTTCTGACTTACGCTACAGCAGGAGGTGAAGCCGACAGTATTACCAGTGAAGCGGTATTCACACAAGCACTGGGCGCTACCCTGCAAACGCTAACAAGCACAGGGGCAAAAGGAGCGATTGCCAATATTCCTGATATTACCAACATCCCCTTCTTTAACACCGTACCTTACAATCCGGTTGTAGTAAGTGCTGAGCAGGCACAACAGCTTAATGCCGCTTATGCACAATACAACCAGGGTGCCGACCAGATGGGAGTGGATCATATTACTTTCCAGGAAGGACCTAATGCCATGGTGATTGAAGATGAGGATTTAGCTGCCATTGGTGGCATTCGCCAAATTAAGGAAAATGAGCTGGTGTTGCTGACTATTCCTCAGGACTCTCTCCGCTGTGCCGGATGGGGTTCTCAAAAACCCGTTCCCGCTCAATATGTGCTGGATGCTGAAGAAATCCAGGAAATTACAGCGGCTACGGTAATGTATAATGGTATTATTGAGAATTATGCTGACCAGTTTGACTTAGCACACGTAGATGTGGCAGCACGTATGGTAGATGCTGCTGACGACGATGGTATCCGGTACGATGGGGTAGGGTATTCCGTGGAGTTTGTCTCCGGCGGACTCTTCTCGCTCGATGGTGTCCACCTTACCGGACAAGGCTATGCGATTGTGGCCAATGAATTTATTCATGCCATCAACGAAAAATACAACGCTGAACTGCCAACCGTTTCAGCAACCAATTATCCGGGAGTACAGTTTCCCTAAAAGATAAACTACTTACGAGTTAATATCTAATCCTGTCAGGTTTTTAAAACCTGACAGGATTTTTTCGTTTATAATACAGGCTTTTCGCAGGGTAAACGGCGGGGTTAGTAAAGAGGATGAGGTCTACGCTAAGTTTTACTAACCCCAGTCTTCAGGCTGGGGGGAAGTAGCTATCCACCTGTCCATTGCGGGCCTTCAGGCTCATTCTTTTCTATCCTTCGCCTTGAAGTTGCCGGCCTAAAGGCCTGGGAAGTGGTGGACCCCCTTCGCAATCCCCACCATAAATGGCGGGGTTAGTGAAGAGGGTGGAAGTAAGGGCATATCCCACTAACCGCTCCATTTATGATGCGGGTTCTCGGCTTACTCTAAGCAGTCCCTGGCCTTTAGGCCATCAAAGATGAAGATGACGGCCTAAAGGCCGGAGAAAGGTAGTGGCATCTTCGAGCAATCCCTACCATAAATGGCAGGGTTAGTAAAGAGGGTGAAAGCCAGGCCATATCCCACTAACCGCGCCATTTATGGTGCGGATTCACGCAAATCTCCAAGCACATCCTGGCCTTCAGGCCACCACTATAACACCAGCGTATGGAAATACAGACCTCAGAGAGGTCATATGTCTATAGAAACTCTGCTTTAGGTAATACGTCCGACTCCAGCCGATAAAGTCATATGGCAAAACAAGTAAAAAAGCATAAATTTTATAATTTAACAAAAATAAGCTTAAATAGCGTTATCAGTTTTTTTAACATATTGGTTTATAATACTAACATATTGAGCAATCAAGTTAAGTGATAGTTTTGTTACAAGATGGATATAGTTCGGGTTTTTACCGTCAAGATAAAGCGTTTTCACCCGGTTAAAATCCCTAAGATAATTGTCAACTGCATA
>JAASSU010000354.1 GCA_021767705.1 Bacteroidota bacterium
AGAAAGAAAAGTATAGAGTTTCTGGGGGGATTCCAGAGCGGTCAAATGGGGTCCCGAAGCATCGGGATTGACGAAAGCCTTCGGATGCCGGAAAAATTAAGAGCGTTCACAGAAAGAAAAGTATAGAATATCTGGGGGGATTCCAGAGCGGTCAAATGGGGCAGACTGTAAATCTGTTGACGAAGTCTTCGGAGGTTCGAATCCTCCTCCCCCCACTCAAGCCGGGATATCAGAAATGATGTCCCGGTTTTTTTATGCCTTTTGGTGAGGAAATCTGGTGGCGAAGTCCCGATGCCTCGGGATTCGAATCCTCCTCCCCCCACTCAAACCGGGATATCAGAAATGATGTCCCGGTTTTTTATGCCTTTTTGGGTGAGGAAATCTGGTGGCGAAGTCCCGATGCCTCGGGATTCGCTGGGTTGAAATCATTTGGTTTCCTAATGTAGTTTTTTGTTGCTTCAACAGCTCAAAAGATTAATAATCCCGTAGACAACGAATAGATAAACCATGCCGCTTTTCAAGTTGTATATCGCCCACGTGGCCTCCGTCGCGTAACAGGAAGCGGGCCCAGGCGTCTTCTTCCGTGGACTCCGTAGAAGACCACCAGTAGCCGTATTGACCGACAAAAAAGTAGAAGTTTCCATAAATACTACGCGAGCCGCCCGGGAGGCCTGAAAAACCATAATTATCTGTGCCATAGTATTTATTATGTTGATCCCATCGTGGGTGAACATTGGTGTTGCATGCGCCTCCGATAGGGGAATAAACCTGCCTGCATGACTTTAGTTTATCTCCATACGGCTCATTTTTCCCTCCTATATAATCGGTCAATACTATCCAATCGTCATGGCTGGGTAAATGCCAGCCTTCAGGGCAAACCCCGGTAGCCACCACAAACCAGTTATACAGCGCACCATATTTGTCTTTCCAGGAAATATCATTATCATGCCATGCATAGGCTCCGGTGGTAAGATTTTCCCATTCAGAGTTGTCTGTTACATTTGGAATGGGAGTGCCATTTTGATAACTGGTTGATTTCAGATTTTCTTTCATCCAGCATTGGTCTCCTATTAGAATAGTATTGTACACGTTTCCATCGCTGTCAGTAACAGTGGGCATGCCAGGGCATGGAATACCGCCGCTGGTGTACTGAAAAATATAGGCCTGACTTTCTGCTGGTATGTCGGAGATCGTCAGATCGCCCAACATCGAGTAGGATGTAAATTGAAGCTGATCTCCCAACTCAAACACAAAGTTGCTCAATGCTATTCCAGCTTTATTTCCATCCGAACCGGTTTTTATGCCATTGTATTCGAGTTTGCACAAGCCTGTAACGGAGGCAGCGCTGCGGGAGTTGAACATTTTTATCGTACGGCTTTGCTCACCCGCGCGGGCTGTAAGAAAATAGAGACTTTCCTTGCCAGGATAGAAGCAGAAGGTATGGGTGCCTTTTTCCAACTGAAAGTGTTGGCTGGCCACCTCCCTGCCCACTACATCGTTAATCATAAATAGGATATTATTTCGTTCAGGCAACCACAGGCTCACGGTTGTTTTGCCGATCATTGGGTTGGGATAGGAATAAAAATGAGAAAAATCGTTGCCTCTCAAAGAGTTGATTTCTTCCATTGCAGTAATATAATCCAGTGTCAGTGCGGTATCGGGTGCATATAGTGTGGTGTCTACGTCCTGTGTCAGGTTTTCGATCAAAATGCTGTCTAATGGCACATACTGGCCATTGTTATCGGCAGTGAAAGTTAATGTGATAGAAGGTTTCTGAGCCATTGCCCCCAAGACAAAAAAAACCATTAAAGCTGTTGGTAAAAATCGTGTTTTCATAACTTTTGTTTTTGTTGTAAGTTTTATATTTAATTGAATATCTGTCATGATCAGTACGTAAAAATGTTTCACTCACAATTCTCATCAAACCCAAGAAATAAAAAATAGCTTCAAACCAGTCGTTTTTGTATGACCTAAAGATATTATAAAGTTACATAAATTACATCATTGAGTCAAGTACAAGAGGAGATTACATATCTCAGAAAGCAGTTTCAATTAACCAGATTTAACAATCATCCTGCATTGTACCATACATGAATTTATTGTGGAGTTGTTTTAGTAAGGTAGACGAATAATTGATCTGTGAATTACACAGGAAATGACTGATTTAGCAAAGATAACGAAGGAATGACATGCAAAAACATGAAGAGCAACAGTGGTACTTTGAAAGAGAGTTATAACCTAATGGTATTCTACAGGTTGGGTGTACTGATTTTAGCACTTTTCACCCCATCACCTCTTCACCGGTTTGCAGGCGGATCAGCTTGGCGTATTCTCCTCTGGAAGATGAGAGCAATTCATTATGAGTGCCTTGCTCCACGATTTTTCCTTGTTGTAAAACAAAGATCTTGTCGGCATTTCGGATAGTGGAAAGGCGATGGGCGATTACCAGCGATGTACGGTTTTTCATCAGCTCATGCAGGGCTTTCTGAACTAATTCTTCAGATTCGGAATCGAGCGAGCTTGTGGCTTCGTCAAGCAAAAGGATCACGGGGTTCTTCAGGATAGCCCGTGCAATAGCAATGCGCTGCCGTTGTCCGCCGCTGAGCTGGACCCCTCTGTCGCCTACCACAGTGTCAAAACCTTCAGGAAACCGGTTAATAAACTCCAGAGCGAAAGATTTTTCGGCAGCCTCCATAATCTGCGATTCATCAGCTTCAGGATTTCCGTAGGCAATATTTTCCCGTATGGTTCCTCCAAACAAGAAAACATCCTGTGGAACGACGGCAAATTGCTGGCGGTATTCATAAAGGTCATATTCGCGAACATCTTTTCCGTCAATTAAAACACGACCCTCCGTCGGGTTATAAAACCTGAGTAAGAGCTTGGCAATGGTAGATTTGCCGGAACCTGAAGGGCCTACCAATGCCACTTGTTGCCCTTTCGGGATGTGAATATCTACATTATTTAGCACCTGTGTGTCGGGCCGCGACGGATAGGAAAAATTAACTTTTTCAAGGTGCACTTCCCCTGCAAGAGTGTTACTCTCAGTTACCGGCGTGCTGCTACCCCGTTCGGGTTTTTCATCCAGGATTTCCAGAAGGTTTTCGGTGGCCCCGATAGCTTTTTGAATTTTAGTGAACAGTTCGGCCATG
>JAASSU010000355.1 GCA_021767705.1 Bacteroidota bacterium
CGGTTTTTCCTTTACCAGGTGTTCTATCCTTACCTGGCATTTATTGTTATTTTTACTTTGCTGATGCTCCCCGAATTCCCGGTGATTTTATTGGTGAGCCTCTATACCGGGGTCATCATCCTGCTTATCGTGTTGTTTCACAGTGGGAAACATGCTAAGTTTATGAATTCAGACGAAGAGCCCGGACTGGTGATGTTTGACTACAAGGCTTTCCTTACGGCTTTGTTTTTGACGATTTTTTATGTGGTATTTCTCTCAGGAGGAGTTTTGTTGTCATGAGCTGGAAATCGTGGAAAACAGCCTATAAAGCTTACCTGAAGCTGGAACGCGGGCTATCGCCCAACAGCGTTTCTGCCTACCTTTCCGACCTCGATAAGCTAATCCAGTACCTCGATTTCAGCCAAAGACACCGGTCGCCAAAAGAGGTGAAAAGGGATGATCTGGATGGTTTCCTGACATGGATAAACGAAATCGGGATAGGAGCCAAATCGCAGGCACGTATCGTTTCCGGGATTAAATCTTTCTTTCTCTACCTCCAGATTGAAGGGGAGCGAAAAGACGACCCATGCGAACATATTTCCACCCCCAACCTTGGACAGTATTTGCCCGAAGTGCTTAGTCCTGAAGAATTAGTTAAAATCATCGAAAGTATTGATTTAAGTGAGCCGCAGGGCCAGCGTAACCGAGCAATTATTGAAACGCTTTATGGTTGCGGACTGCGGGTATCGGAGTTAACGGGTCTGAAGATTTCGAATATTTTTTTCGAGGAGTCCTTTTTGAGGGTCGAAGGCAAAGGCAGCAAAGAAAGGATTGTGCCGGTGAATGCGGAGGCTTTAAAGCATATGAAGATTTATATGGACGAGTACCGCTCTCATCAGAACATTGACAAGCACGAAGAAGATACGCTGTTTCTGAGCCGGAAAAACCGGCAGATTTCACGGAATATGGTTTTTTATATCGTAAAGAACCTGGCCGCTAAAGCGGGAATCAGGAAGAGCATCAGTCCGCACACCTTCCGGCATACCTTCGCCACTCACCTGGTGGAGAATGGTGCCGACCTGCGCGCCGTGCAGGAAATGCTGGGCCACGAATCCATCACCACCACCGAAATCTACACCCACCTTACCAACGAATACCTCCGCGACAATATCATGCGGTTTCACCCCCGAAACAAGGGAAAGAATAGTTGATTAGTAAAGTAGTTAAATAGTTGATAAGTAGATTAGTTGAATTAGAAGATGTAGTATGAATGAATGATTGTATGGATGAATGAACGACTAACTCATACAGCCATCCAATCATACAGTCATCCAATCATACAGTCATACAATCATACAGCCATGCAATCATCACTCGAAACTCGGAATCCGAAACTGACATTTTGCCAACTTAAACACATAAGCACCTAAAGCTTATTCCCGCCAATTAAACCTATTAACCTATTAACCTATTAACCTACAAACCTACAAACCTAAAAACCTAAAAACCTTTACGCCATCTCATCCGCTTCGGTGATGAAGGCTCCCCAGTTTACGGCGGTTAGTTTACTGTCTTCGAAATAGAAATCAATGTTGGCATCCTCGAAAGACACACGCTTGCCTCCCCATGTCAGGATTTCCGTTTCCAGCTCCTCGAAGTTGTTTTCTTTCATGAGCTGATGAACTTCCACCTCGTTCATTTCAAATATCTTCTTTCCGAAAAGGGTGGTTTCAGGGTCTTTCGTTTCGATAATAGTTAAAAACCGGTCGTTGATACCCTCAAAAAAAACGATCAGGTGCATCTCGTCATAGATGTACGCTATCGAGTTCTCTTCATCCATACCTTCCAGCTCTTCAATATGGTCGGGCTGACCAAGCTTTTGTACGGTAAAGTCGATTGACTTGCCAAACTGAAGGCCATCCAGCCCCTTGTTTATTTTAATTTCCTTGTCTGTAATCATAGTTATTTTTTTAGTGGTGAATCAGGTTCTTTTGCCATGGCATTGTAAATAAGCTTGTCCATCAGTTTCGGGAAAAATTTATTCATAAAGACCGTAAATTTCCCTTCCATAAAAGTAAGTATCAGGCTGCGTTTGCGCTTGTCAACAGCTTTGGCAATGCGGCTGGCCACTTCCATCGAGGTCATCATTTTGCCTTCCTCGCGGGGCGTTTTGCCCTGCTCTTTCCCATCAGCCTGCAGTGCGGTGTTTCGGATGTTAGACTCCGTGAATCCCGGAGCAGCCACCAGCACATGCAGCCCGTCTTTCAGGTGCTCTATGCGTAGCGTGTCCATAAAACCGCGGATAGCAAACTTTGAGCTGGCATACCCGGTGCGGGCCGGCAGCCCGACGTGCCCTACAATGGAAATCACGCCCACAAGGCTACCTTTTTGCTTTAGCAGATGCGGCAGGCCATATTTGGTGCAATACACCGTGCCCCAGTAGTTCACATCCATTAGTTTGCGGATCACATCCAAATCCAGATCCTTAAACAGCGCACGCATCGAAATACCGGCGTTGTTAATCAAAATGTCAATCTTGCCGTATTTCTCTACAGCTTTATCAATAAGGTTTTTGCAATCCACCTCCTTGCTCACGTCGGTTTTTACCGTGAGGGTGCTTCCCTTTTCGCCGCTGAGCGTTTCAGCAAGCTGATTCAGTTTTTCCTCATTTCTGGCAGCCATCACCACATGATAGCCGCGCTTCACATACAACTCACTCAATGCCGCACCAATGCCCGAACTCGCGCCTGTTACAACAACTACTTTTTCTTCCATGGAATTCTTAAATATTTATTTTGTTGATGAAAGTAATGAAATTACTCTTAAACGAACTTGAATGCAACAAAAATGTGAAATTTATTTGGATTTTAAAACCAGTGGTGTTCTAAATAAGGGAAAGCTCAGATTTACTAACCCCAGACTTCAGGCTGGGGAGTGAGCAGCTATCCACCTGTCCCTTGAGGGCCTTTAGGCCTTTTGTTTTCATCCTTCGCCAAAAGATGCCGGCCTGAAGGCCGCAGAAGGGTAGTGGTGTTTACCTTTAACCCCCACCGTGAACGGCGGGGATAGTGAAGCTGATGTCAGAGCTCGGATTTACTAACCCCAGACTTCAGGCTGGGGAGTGAGCAGCTATCCACCTGTCCCTTGAGGGCCTTTAAGCCTTTTGTTTC
>JAASSU010000356.1 GCA_021767705.1 Bacteroidota bacterium
AAGCGAGGAAAACAAGAATGATCAACCCGTAAATCCAGTAAAAATTAAATTTTGGTTTCTTCAGGTTGCCCTTTCCACCTTGCTTGTTCTGATTAGTATCTTTATTTTCTTTGTTTTCTGCCATTCCGGATGTATCTTAAATTAAATAATTTAGTCTTCATTATAATATTCAATCTCGGCATCAGCCCAGAGTTCTTCTATTTTATAAAAATCTCTCATCTCCTCTCTGAAGATATGCACAACAATATCGGCATAATCTATCAGAATCCAGTCAGAGCTGTTTTTTCCTTCAACATGCCAGGGCGAGATATCTTCCTTTTCTTCCAGTTCATCCACCAGGTTTTCGGCAAGCCCCTGAACGTGCCTGTCTGAGGTCCCGTGCGTAACGATGAAATAATCACAAATGCTGTTTTCAAGGTCTTTCAGGTTGATCACAGCTACATTTTTGGCCTTTTTATCTAATAATAACTCCCGGGCCATTTTTACAACTTCGCCCGACTGCTTACTTTTCTTCGTTAATGTCATATAAGGTTAATAGCAATAAACATGCAAAATTAGTCAAAAATCTTCAGCTTTATATGAACTGTATCAGATGTCTTCATGCTGGCGGTTTGTTGCTTCAGCAGAATCAAACAAATACATCATTTCAGCCGCTTTAACTGTTATTTCAAACAATTTGTTCATTCGATAACAATTATCAGAAATCACCTGACAATTTGTCCTTGATTGCCTGGTTTTTATTTCTCTCATGAATGAAAACGGCAACAGCAAATGTTTCATTGTTTACATTTGCATTATGAGCAGGGCAGGAAGAATCATTTGGTATAATGAGTTAGCATCAACCAACCTGGAGGTTGCTAAAAAGTTCAAAACGATGGTTTCGGGAGATGTTGTTGCCACGAGGAAACAATCATCCGGGAAAGGCCTGGGCGAAAACGCATGGGTGAGTGCGCCCGATATGAACCTAACGTTCAGCTATTTTCTGAGGCCGGAGCAGATTGAGGCGACCCGTCAGTACGTAATCAACATGGCAGTATCCAATGCGGTCAGAAGGTTTTTAGAGTTAAAGCTGAACAGGAAAGTACAGGTAAAATGGCCTAACGACATTCTTGTGGACGAAAAGAAAATCTGCGGGATTTTGATACAGCACGCGCTCATGGGTTCAGAAATACTTTACTCTGTCATTGGTATAGGCCTCAATGTGAACCAGGTCGCTTTTCCTGATTTTGCACGTGATGCTACTTCCATGAGCTTGATTTCCGAAAAAACCTACAATCTTAAAATCCTTTTAAAAGAGCTTTCCGCAGAATTATCTTCAGCATTCCAAAACCTTGATGAGGCAAAAGATTTAAAATCAGAGTATCTGAAACACCTTTACCGCATCGGCAAATGGCATAACTATGTGTTGAAAGGTGATGAAATAAAAGGATGTATTACCGACATTAATGAAACCGGATTGCTCCTCCTCAAAGATGAAAAGGAGCAGCTCCATGCCTGCGATCTAAAAGAGTTAGTCTATCCGGATTAATCGCGGCCCCACTTTTCAGGTGCTTTCCGCCAGTTCGTCAGCGACGCAAGCTCTCCGGAATCGATCGTGCCATTGTTTACGGCCACCTCAAGCAGTGCTTCATAATCGGATAAGGAGTAAAGCTTACAGTTTTTGTCATGGAAGTTTTGTTTGGCCACCTCAAAGCCATAGTCAAAAATGGAAATCATTCCCAGCACTGAGGCTTCTGATTCCCGCAGGGCATCCACCGCGTTGAGGCTGCTTTTCCCGGTGGATACCAGGTCTTCGATGACTACCACTTTTTGCCTCGGATTGAGCACCCCTTCAACTTTGTTTTGCAGGCCGTGCCCTTTCTGGGAGCTTCTCACATAAACAAACGGAAGGTTTAATTGCTGAGCCACCAGCGCTCCAAGAGCAATCCCCCCGGTGGCCACGCCCGCAACAACATCCGCTTCAGCGTACTCCTCTTTCACAATCCCGCTCATGCGTTCACGCAACTGATCCCGCACTTCCGGATAAGAAAGCGTTTTACGGTTGTCGCAATAAATAGGAGATTTCCACCCTGAGGCCCATTGAAAGGGTTTTGAATAACTCAGTTTTATTGCTTTAATTTGCAGTAGGTTATTGGCTGTTTCCCTGGCTGTTTCCTTTGAATAAATCATAAAGCAAATGTATAAAGTTTTTTATTATGATAAATTGATAATCCTTACCGGGAAGAAGAATAAGATATTTCCTTCGGAAGCGGATATGGTTATTGATTATCAGAAGTATAAGGATTTTGAGGATGTGGTGGAATGGTTTCTGACGGACAAAAAGACTTCCCGATTAATTGTTCACACCAAAAACCTCAAAGCCCTGAAAGTCCACTTCTTTTCTTTGTTTAAGCGCGTGGATGCTGCCGGAGGTCTTGTGTTCAACCAAAATGGCGAGCTGCTGACCATTAAGCGATGGGGCTTGTGGGATTTGCCCAAGGGTAAAGTAGAAAGGAATGAACGCAAAAGAGAAGCTGCCCAAAGAGAGGTGCAGGAAGAAACCGGCGTAATCGCTGCCGACCCCGGAAAAAAGCCTCTGCGCACCTATCACATTTATCCGCGGGGGCAGAAAGTAATCCTGAAAACGACTTTTTGGTATGAAATGGTTGTGAAAGATGCCGAAAACCTCACCCCGCAAAAGGAAGAAGGTATTGAAGAAGTTAAATGGGTTGAACCTGATGAAATAAACGATTATTTTTCTGGTAGTTATCATTCATTGCGAAACCTGTTGAAAGGATACTTAGATGAAAAAAACTCCTGACTTGGACAAGCCCCAATCCAAATACTAATTTACGAATCTCAATATCACAAATAACAATGCCGAAAACTTTCGGGATCAATCCACAAAACGACAAATTCAAAAACAGTATTTGTTATAGAAGACCGGACCTTTCAGTTTTCAAAACAGGTTCTGCTGTTTTCTATGTGTCTATGTGTTTTAAAAAAAGAGAAATAAACCACATAGGCACATATTGCGCCAAGCGAAGCCCGTAATAGGGGGGATAAGAAGCGTTCTTTGAAACTTATTTTAGAAATCTGTAGGTAATTAATCCTACCCGGTAAAGTTTAGCCAACAGCCGGAACCGCGTGTTGCGTAGTTGACT
>JAASSU010000357.1 GCA_021767705.1 Bacteroidota bacterium
GGCTTCGCCGCCCCCAAGCCCCTCTCCTCAGTAACATAACAAGCTGTCATTTCGACTGAAAAGAGAAATCTTGTTATAGTATAATTCATTTTTCAATTTTTACCGGCCAAAAATGGTTTTAATTATCAAATTGTTTTGGCAAGTTATATCTGATACGATTAGCCTGCATTAAGAAAATAACGCTTTAATCTCGTTTAGGTTGTCGATTTTCTTTTGCTTGCGGAGTTTTTTGGCACTATCAGTAAAATAGGAGTGGTTCGACAGAAAATCGATTTGACCGTGGTACCAGTCGCGGAGCACCTGAACCTGCCCCCGTTCATGCCACTCCAACTTCAGGCGGTGCGAAATCATGAAAAAGTCATCTCTTCCAAGGTAATCAAGATCAGCATCGCACAAAATCTGCTCCAGCTTATTGTTGGGGTTTTGCGGAAGTCGCGTGGCCATGATCATCCCGTTAATCCTCGAAATATCCTTTTCGCCAAACCCGAACCCCGGCAGAACAGAGTTCACCAGCCTTACAGAAGCCTCCTCATGCCCGTCATAAGCGTAAAGCATCCCGGAGTCGTGGTACAAGGCCGCCGTTTTTATAAGCATCATCTCATGCTCTTCAAGCATCTCCATCTTGGCCAGCCTGATAGCCGACTCCAGAACATCAAGCGTGTGGTTCAGGCAGTGGTAATAAAGGTTGGGCCTTAACTCCGATTGCAACCTGTCAATGATATATAATCTTGATTCTTCAAAATTCATAAGCTGATAGTTGAAAAGCAAAGCTACAAATTTCCGCTATAAATACAGATGAAGCTGTCCAAAAAGCCATCCAAGCTTATTTTCAGCAACTTTTTGCCCTCCCGAAAGCTTTCGGGACTAAAGGGTGATATTGCTGAATATCAGGACTTCCGCCTCAGGCGGATGAGGGGTAATGACTGATTTTCAGAATGCCATCAATGAAAGCTTTTTAGACAGCCTCGTAAAAATGTTGTGATTAGTAAAATGTTTATTTTTGAAAAAAATCAAAACTCATGACTAAACGAATTTTTCTTTTGCTGATTTTGGCATCAGTTGCCTTCAGTGCTTTTACTCAGAAAACCCTTGAAGAACTCACCTCCACTTATAAGGGAGCCCTGAAGCAGTGGGAAGTTCCGGGAATGGCCGTGGCTATTATTAAAAACGACAGCCTGATTCTTTCCGAAGGTTTTGGAATCAGCAATGTGGAGACCGGTGCTAAAGTAGATGATGAAACCCTGTTTGCCATCGCATCAAACACCAAAGCTTTTACGGCGACAGCCATTGGGCTTCTGGTGGAAGATGGAAAACTCCGTTGGGACGACAAGGTGGTGGATCACCTGCCATGGTTCGAGATGTATGCCCCCTATGTTACAGCAAATATGACTGTTCGCGATCTGCTCTGCCATCGCAGTGGCCTGAAAACCTTTAGTGGCGACTTGCTGTGGTATGGCTCCGATTACAGCCGGAAAGAGATTGTTAAGCGCGCACGGCACCTTGAACCATTTTATGGTTTCAGGGAAAAATTTGGTTACTCAAACATTATGTACCTCGCTGCCGGACTGGTTGTTGAAGAGGTAAGCGGTATGAGTTGGGACGAATTTATTCAAGAGAATTTTTTCGATCCATTGCACATGGACCGCACGGTTACCTCAACCCTCAAGCTCGAAGAGATGGAAAACATTGCCGCCCCGCACAACAATACCGACAAGGGCATCATCGCTATCGACTATCTCAATTGGGACAATGTGGCGCCGGCTGGTTCTATTATCAGCAATGTAAACGATTTGAGCAAATGGGTTAAAACCAACCTGCATTACGGCATATACGGTAACGACACCATCTTCTCGCCTTCCACGGCGATGGAAATGTGGAAGCAACACACTCCCCTGCCCGTATCCTCCTACGCAAAAAGATTATGGCCCTCCACTCATCTCAAATCCTACGGCCTGGGATGGAGCATGTATGATTACCATGGTGAAAAGATTGTGACGCATAATGGGGGCTATGACGGGATGATTTCACAAACCGTGCTTGTTCCGGAAAAAAAATCGGGGTTCGTTATTCTAACCAATTCGCTTTCGCGGATGTATTACCCGCTGCTCTATGAAACTCTCGACTTCCTTTTGGATGAAGAATCGAAATACAACTGGAGTGAATATTTTCTTGAGCAAAACAAAAAATATGAGGATCGAATGAAACAAATGGAAGCGCGCCAGGATTCGCTCCGTCAGAAAAACACCAAGCCATCCTTATCACTTGAAAAATATACCGGGGCCTATTCCGGCGACTTATATGGCGAAGCACAAATCACTCTCAAAAAAGATGGTTCGCTGAACCTTCAGTTGATTCCTTCACCAAAGTTTCATTCAGCACTAACACACTGGCATCACGATACTTTTATGATCAAATTTGAGGAGTTCCCGTCGCTGCCGCGCGGATGGGTCACTTTTGTGCTCGACCGCAACGGAGAAGTACATGAGATGAAAATCGATGTACCTAATCCGGATTTTGACTTTACGGAATTAAAATTTATTAAACACTAAAATTTTTACTTATGGAATGGTTATTAATCTCGCTGGGCGCGCTGCTCATCATAGGAGGTTTAATTGGTTGCATTTTCCCGGTGCTTCCGGGGCCACCCATCAGCTACGCCGGACTTATACTCCTTCAACTGACAGATGGCGCCCCTTTCAGCACTGAAACACTCATGATTTGGCTGGGGGTAACAATTTTTGTCACCGTACTCGATTATATTGTTCCGGTATGGGGAACACGAAAGTATGGCGGCACTAAAAAAGGCGTTTGGGGAAGCATCATCGGATTGATTGCGGGGATCTTCTTCTTCCCTCCCATCGGCATTATTGTTGGCCCTTTTGCGGGTGCTATTATTGGCGAAATGATGGCAGGAAAAAATTCCAACGATGCTTTCAGAGCTGGTTTTGTCTCATTCATCGGACTTCTGGCCGGGACTTTGCTGAAGCTGATTGCCTCGGCATGGATGGCATTTTTGTTTTTTACCAATATCTAACCAATGAAGAAACTGCTGTTCTACATCCTAATTTTTATTCTCCCTGCCCTTGGCACAGGACAGCATCTTTCATATTCCGACAGCCTGATGCTCAGGCTCAA
>JAASSU010000082.1 GCA_021767705.1 Bacteroidota bacterium
GACATATTAAAAGCGTAACCTGCCGTTTTTCGGCGGAAAGGAATTGCTATGCCTAATTTCCTACAGGGCTTTAACCAGAATAATTATGTTTAAAGATGCGGAATTGCTGAAGCACGCATTACTTTCTTTGTTTTGAATTTTGACTTTTGAGAATTGTAATTTATTTGTGATTTGGGTTTGAAAATTGGTATTTCAGGTTTTGGTTTTCCTGTTCTTACTTTTATCAGTAAATTGCACCTTGATTTTATACGCCACACTTGAACATACAAACAAAAAACTAAAATCATGAAAAGGGTTTACAGTACCATACTTATTGCATTGATGGTTTTGCCTTCTTTGGCAGGATCGTTTGAAAAACACTTTACTGACAAGACCATGCGTCTGGATTATTACCACACCGGAACAGCCACGGAGGAGCATTTTGCTTTCGACGGCATTGTTTCTGACGGGCCCTGGGCCGGGTCGCTCACGCAGCTTGAGGATGAGCTGCGACTGGGAAAATATTTCTTCGAGGTGAAGCACCCCGAAACGGGCAAGGTACTCTATTCGCGGGGATACTCCAGCATCTATGGCGAGTGGGAGACCACCCCCGATGCCAAAAAGAACTGGGGTGTCTATCACGAGTCGCTGCGTTTTCCATGGCCAAAGATGAATGTGGATGTGGTGATCAGCAAGCGAAACGCAGAGCATGAATTCGAACCGGTGTGGACGTATCGCGTGGATCTGGAGGATTACCGCGTGAACCCCGCATCCCGTGAAGGCTATTACGATTCTTTTTCGGTGGTGGACAACGGCGACCCGCACCAAAAGGTGGATATCGTCATTCTCTCTGAAGGCTACACCGCCGACAATATGGATAAATTCCATGCCGATGCACAGCGCTTTGCTGATGTGCTGCTGACGCATGAGCCTTTTGCTTCAAGGAAGACGGATTTTAACATCCGCGCCGTAGAGGTACCCTCGCCCAACGACGGCCTTAACCATCCGCACCAGGGTATTGACAAGCGCAGCGCCCTGTCGGTTACCTACGGGGCTTTTGGCTCGGAGCGCTACGCCCTGGGGTTCGATAACAAGAAAATCAGGAATGCGGCGGCTACGGTGCCTTACGAGTTTACGGTATTGATGATGAACGACAGTATTTATGGGGGCGGCGGCATCTACAACCTCTACATTACGGCTGCTGCCGACAACGCTTTCCGCGATTACCTGTTTGTGCATGAGTTCGGGCATCATTTTGCCGACCTCGCCGATGAGTATTACACATCCGCTACAGCGTATGAAATGAATGCCGACCTGAAAGAGCCCTGGGAGCTGAATGTGACTACCCATCCCGATAAGGAAACTATTAAATGGAAGGAACTGATTACCGAAAACACACCGCTGCCTACGCCCTGGCAGAAGGAGAAGTTCGACAAGCACAGCATAGCGGTTCAGAAAAAGCGGCGCGAATTACGTAAGCAAAAAGCTCCGGAAAGGGTGATGGAGGAGCTGTTTCAGGAGCAGCAAGTGTATGAAGACTCGCTGCTGAGCAACATGAAATACTCCGGGCATGTCGGGGCTTTCGAAGGGGCGCAATACAAGGCCAAGGGCGTTTACCGCAGCGAAGCCAACTGCCTGATGTTTACGCGTCATCACAAGTTTTGTGCCGCCTGCCGGCGCGGTATCAATATGATTATCGATCAGTACACCGAGTAGCGATTGTTGATTTTTACAAAGTATAAATCAGTTGGAAACCTGATTATTGCTTAATGATATCTTCAATCAGGGATATCAATTCTTCGATGGGTTCAAAGTAAGGCATGACATTTTCTTCTTCAAAAACCAAGAAGTCATCATAATCCCCTTTTTGTCTCCAGGTAAATAGCTGGGAGTAGATTTTCCCGTATTCCTTATCAATCTTCCCTGTTTTAATAAAGTGATTACTAAAGTTGGATTTGGCTCCGTTATGCGTGCCTGGCTTGAGTCCTGAATGCAGTAATAAGGCCATCACAACATAATAAGCTGCATAGTACAAGCGGTTCATCGATGAGTTCCACTTTTTCCCTTTCGGCCAGAATCTGCGCATCCTCCAGGGTGTCTTTTGCTCTTTCGAGGCGATATTTTATCAGGTCTTTTTGTGTGCCAGTCATTTTAGTTTCAACCCTTCATTCTTTATGTTCTCGAATAATGGAGAAGCATAGTAATTGGAATTCCAGCTTTCTTTAGAATAGATAAAAGGTGAGAAAACCTCGCCTGTCTCCAGCTCCAGATCATAAAAATCATTTACAACCTTCTTTTCAAATTCAAAAGAAACCTGGTCTTTAGCGAGGAGGATCAACACATCCCAGTCCGAAAGCTTTCTGGCTTCTCCCCGGGCTCTCGATCCGTAGAGATAGACTTCGGCATTGGGTGCATTCCTCTCAACCACCCCTACAATCATTTTTAACAGGTCTTCTCTCTTACTCATATAGCAAAGATAATGATTTTCAACATTGATGTCAGTTATTTATTTGTGTCATTCACCATGGTATTGCAAACCCAGACTAATCATTGTTTTTTATGGTACATAGCCAGTGCCAGCCTGATTTTTTCGAAGGGGATTTTCCCGCCAAGGTGCTCGAAAATGGGTTTCATGCCGTTCATTTCCCCGACGGTTTTGATGGCTTTAATGGTTTTATCGAGATCTTCTTTGCTGATATATTTTTCGATGGAAATAGGTTTTCCTTTTTCGTAAAGCGCCGCAATGTGCGAATAAATCGTGACGCTGTTGAGCTTACGCTCCTTTGCAATCTCTTGCGGCGATTTCCCTTGCTGCAGCATTTGCCACGTAACCAGGTGCGTGCTGCCACGGTCGCGTTCCTGAATTTTAAAGTTTTCGATCGATTTCAGAAAAGTCTCGCCATAGCGGTCGAGCTTGGCTTGCCCCACGCCATCAATCGCCATCAGTTCGGTTACGGTATCCGGGCGGTATTCCGACATTTGCTGGAGGGTCTGGTCGCTGAAAACCTGGTAGGCCGGGATACCTTGCTTGTCGGCAAGCTGCTTTCGCAGGATGCGCAGGCGCTCAAACAGGTCGTCGCGCAAGCGTTCTTTCTTGGTTTTCTTTTTAACCGGTGCCTCTCCGGCAGCAAATTTTTCAGGACGCGTCAGCTTTACCGGCATCTTTTCATAAAGCACTTTCTTGCTTAGCGGTGTCAGCTTCATTTTCTGATGGTCGTCGTAGGCGATTTCCAGGAACCCCTGTTGCACCAACTGCATCAGGTAATGATGCCATCCGAAATAATCGATGTCTTTACCAACTCCATAGGTTTTTAGCTTGTTATATCCATTCTGGAAAATTTCTGACTTGGAAGAACCCCGCAACACATCCACCACCATTCCGGCGCCCGTGCTTTCTTTTAAGCGTGCCACCGCCGATAAGGCCTTTTGGGCCACCACCGTCCCGTCGATGTAGCTTGGCGGGTTGTTGCATACGTCGCAGTTGCCGCAGTTTTCAGGATAAATTTCATTAAAGTAACTCAGGAGCACCTTGCGGCGGCAGGTCTGTGCCTCGGCATACTGCTGCATCCGTTCCAGTTTGGCCAGCCTGATTTCCTGCAGCTCGTTTTCTTCGATAAAATTCCGCAGGATAGCCACATCGGAATAAGAGTAGAACAGCAGCGCTTCAGCCGCCATGCCGTCGCGCCCTGCCCGGCCAATCTCCTGGTAGTAGCCTTCCATGTTCTTGGGCAGGTTGTAATGGATAATCCACCGGATATTGCTTTTGTCGATACCCATCCCGAAGGCGATAGTGGCGCAGACCACCGAAATATCGTCGTTAGAGAAAGCCTGCTGGGTGCGCGCCCGCGCTTCTGACGACATGCCCGCGTGGTAAGGGGCCGCTTTGATGCCGGAATTGGCCAGCCTTTCGGCGACCTTCTCGGTGCTCTTGCGGCTGAGGCAATAAACAATGCCGGGCTGGTTGGGGCGCAAATCGATAAACTTTTTGATAACCTTAAAGCGTTGCTGGGCCGGCAGCACTTTCAGGTGGAGGTTGGGCCGGTCGAAAGAGTCGATAAAAACCTCCGGACTGTCCAGTCCGAGTTGTTTTACGATGTCCTTGCGGGTGACTTTGTCGGCGGTGGCCGTCAGGGCAATTACCGGGATGTTGTTGAATTCGCTTTTCAGCGATTTCAGGTCTTTATACACCGGACGGAAATCATGTCCCCACATCGAGATGCAGTGGGCTTCATCCACGGCAAAGAATTTTATGGGTATCCTTTTCAGGAAGGCCATCATGGCGGGATTGAGAAGCCTTTCGGGAGAAACATAGAGCAGCTTCAGCTTCCCGGAAGTGATTTGTTGCGATACCTTTCGCTGCTGGCTTTCGTTCAGGCTGCTGTTGAGGAAGGCTGCCGGCACGCCGTTCTGCCGCAGGCCTTCCACCTGGTCCTGCATCAGCGAGATAAGCGGGGAAACCACTACCGTGAGCCCCTCCGATACCAGTGCCGGAATCTGGTAGCACACCGACTTTCCGCCGCCGGTGGGCATCACTACCAGCGCGTCTTTTCTTTCCAGCACTTGATCAATAATCTCCGCCTGCATCGGACGGAATTTCTCATGTCCAAAATAGGTCTTCAGGGCTTCGAGGGGCGTATAATTTTCCGGCATAGTATTGCTTTTGTGTGTTATGGTTTTTTTGTGAAGGATCTAAATTATAAAAAAAGGGGAATTATTAAACTCCCCCTTTTGTGATTTTCCGGCTTACTATCTGTGTAGATCTGCATAATCAGTCAAATCAGTGTGCCATGGCTAAAATAATAGAATACCTGGTTTTCGGCACAGGCACTGATTGCACTGATATTCTCAGATTTTAGTATCCAATCAGGTTAACAATACATCAGCAGGTATTTTTAAATCTTTATACAAAGACTTAATCATTTTTAAAGATAAGCTCCTTTTTCTGTTTAGAATTTCGCTTACCCGGCTTTGACTGCCGAGGTATTTAACCATATCTGCTTTCGTCATACCCATCTGCTCCATGCGAAACTTTATAGCATCAACAGGGTCTGGCGGAGCAATCGGGTAATGCTTCATCTCGTAAGATTCGACTAATGTTACCAACAGGTCCAGCTCATCTCCTTCAGGACTGTCCTTCGATGCTCCCCATAACTCTTCAATCCTTTGAAGGGCGCTCTGGTAATCCTGTTCTGTTTTAACCGGCTTAATATTCATAGTTAAATTGTTTTTGCATCAATTTTATCATATTGCTGATGAGTTCCAATGAATCGAATAAACATCACTATATCCCATTATGGGATATTTTTATGATAACTATTTCTCAACATTAATCCGGGCATCCACAGCCACTACCTTTTCGGGTGTTCCGAGCAGTGGGTTGAGGTCCATCTCCACAATTTCCGGAGCTGCTTCGAGCAGGGCTGAGAGTCGCCAAATCATCTCAGCAAACTTTTCCTCGTCCACACCTTCTTGTCCGCGTGTGCCCTGAATCATCTTGTAGGAGCGCAGGCGCTGAATCATGCTGGTGGCTTCGTCGATCGATACTGGCGTTAACGAAGAGGTCACATCCTTCATCACCTCCACGAATATCCCGCCAAGGCCGCAGAAGACCATGTGTCCGAACTTGTCTTCTTTCTTGGCTCCGAGGAACAGCTCCTGACCGGAAAGCATCGGCTGCATCAGGATGCCAGTCGTGTCCTTGATTTGAATCATGCGCTCAAACTCTTGTTTCACCTGCGCTTCATCCTTAACGTTCAGTACCACACCGCCCACGTCACTTTTATGCACCGGACCCACTACCTTCATCACCACCGGATATCCGAGGGTAGCGGCTTTCTTGGCTGCTTCCTCAGCGGTTTTGGCCACCGCTTCTCCGGCACGATGGATACCTGCAGCATCCAGCAAGGCCTGGATTTTTTCGGGGGCAATATATCCGCTTTCGCAGGATGCAACAATCCGGCGTATCTCTGAGCGGTCCACCTGGGCTTTCTCCTCTTTTCCTGAAAAAGGCTTTGGCGTATGGAATACCCTGGCCAGTGCCTGTCCCAGCATCACCTCATCCGGGAAGTTGACATGTCCTTTTTCAAGGAAATACTCCACTTCTTCTTTTGCAGTCAGGATAGACGGGAGGACAGGGAATACGGGCTTTTTGGCCGTTTTCATTTTGTCGTGCAACACATCATACACATCAAAAATCTTAAACAGTCCGGGAGTTCCGAAGATCACTACCATTGCATCGATGTTTTCAAACTTCTGGTCGACATAATCGATGATGGTGGCGAGCTGTTCTGCTGTTCCTGTGGCCAGGAAGTCGATAGGATTGGCTACTGACGAGCCCGGGAAAAGCTCCTGCTTGAGGTGCTCTGCATCCGGACCTTCGATGGGGGGGATCTCCATGCCGTTGTTGGAGAGGGCATCCGTCAGCATCACCGCCGGACCACCCGCATGGGTGATGATGGCAATGTTTTTCCCTTGCAGCTCGGGGTGCATAAACACGGAAGCTACGGTGATCAGGTCTTCGCGGCCGTAGCAGCGCACAATGCCTGCTTTGCGGAACAGCGCATTAACCGCTTCGTCGGAGCTGGCCAGCGCGCCGGTGTGCGAGGAGGCTGCACGGCTGCCCGCATCAGAGCCTCCGGCCTTTACCGCAGCAATGCGACAGCCTTTGCGGATAAGCGAAGAAGCATGCTCAAGCAGCATCTGCGGCTTATCAATATTTTCGATGTAAAGCAGCTTTACTTTGGAGTCTTTTTCCGGATCGAAGTTTTCGTCCATGTGTTTCACAATCTCTTCCACACCCATCTGGGCACTGTTTCCCACGGAGAATACATTGGCGAAGGTGAGTCCTTTGGGTATTCCGGCTTCCATGATAAAGCAGGCGGTGGCACCCGAGCCTGAGATGAAGTCGACGCCCTGCGGGTCGAGTTTCGGGATTGGCTCCGTAAAAATGCTGTGGTGGTTGGGCGTGAGGATTCCCACGCAGTTGGGGCCTATCAGAGAGCCTTTGTGTGCATTAATTTGCTCCACGATTTTTTGTTCCAGCGCGGCGCCTTCATGGCTTTCCTCGCTGTAGCCCGCCGAAAGGATAATGAACGCCTTGGTGTTCTTTTCCTCCGTCAGCAGCTTTACCACATCGAAAGTGTATTTGGCAGCGATAGCAATTACAGCCAGATCGACCTGTGGCAGATCAGCCGGGTTTTGGTAGCTTTTGATGCCTTGCACTTCTTCGGCTTTCGGATTGGAAACGTAAAGATTGCCTTTGAAGTTTCCGTCGATTATATTTTTCAGGATTTTTCCACCCGGTTTCGCGATGTCGTCAGAGCCTCCGACAACAACGATACTTTTAGGGTTGAGTAACTGTTCAGTGATCATATAATTGTTTTTGTATTCGGTAAATAGATTTCCTGCGAAAATACAAAAAAAGAAGGCCTGAAGTTCCCAGACAAGGTTCAAGTTTTGTTGACGCAGAGTAAGTGGTTTTCTATGATGGAAATAAGTTAATTCTTCTTTCTTAAAATTCTTTGAATCCAATAATACAGATATGAATCAATTTCATACACGCCATCGTTCTGCTCGGTGAGAATGCCTGCGCGTTTTAACATATTTATTTTTTTGAGGACTTTGGCCTGCGATTCTCCACTAACGCGCATCATCCGCGGAAGCGTGAGGCGTTTGTGAAGGAGCACCTGCTCGATGAGATCTATCCAGTCTTGTTCCACTTTGCTGAACTGCGATAAATCGGGTGTCTTTGGTTCTTTGAGTGTAATGGAATCCTGATCGGTAGAAACAACAGCTCCCAGCCAGGCTTTCAGTGCCAGTCCGATGTTTCCACCAGAAAAGTAAAATACAGCGTTGAATAGCTGTGCATCACGGATACTTTTAGCGGTGGCAGGACCTGAACCACTGATTTTGTAGGTCAGGTTCGACGAATGGTGCCTCTTGAGGATGGCATCGCGAATGCTCTGACTATCCATTGGGTTCATCCTGATGATGCGCAGGAAGGTAGCATCGAGATTCCGGTTCTCGCGCATTTTTTGATGGGCGGAGTTGTTTAAGCTAACGATAAAGAAGCACTTACTGCTGTACCTTTCCATCAGGAATAACAACTGGTCGATGACGCGGTTACCGTTTTCTGTGTTTTCCCACCATAGTTCCAGGTCATCTATGATCAGGATGGATTTTTCGGGGATTTTGTTGAAAATCTCCTCGTAAGAGCCATATATATCGGTGGCTTTCTGCAACTGGCTTTTGAAGTGCGCGGTGGAGAGCGAACCGGCATAAGGCGCGTAAAGCGTGTATACCTTTCCTTCTTTAGCCAGCTTTTTCGCAATGTACTGGCAAAAAAAGCTCTTCCCCGAAAAGCGGTCGCCCGTAACCAAAAGCCCGCCATAAAACCCTGAAGAATAATCCTCATAGGCTTCTTTTGCTATTTGAATTTCCTGAGCCCTTCCGGTCCACAATTCATTGAGATAGTATTGTTTCCTGGAAAAAAGCTGCTGATAATAAAACGGGATTTCCTTTAATTGACTGGTATCCGGAGCCACGGCTTTTCGCAGCATCAGGAAATCCTGTGTGGTGGCCGGAGTGTTTGGCTGCGTTTTCGAGTGACGTTCTACAATCTTTTTGCTTTTGCTGAACAGCAGAGCATCGATTGTTTCTCTGAGACTTTTACGGCTTCTGTAAACGAAAGTCCTGAACTGGTGCATTCGTTCTTTCTGCTCCATCTCACGCACATACTGACGCATTTCTTTAATGCTTCGCATGAAATTATCAATCGACAGCGAGTTGTCCAGCTCCGTTTTCAATTCGGAAATGTGGGCAGTTAACAGTCTTTGTTGCTCAGAAATGTATTCGAGCTCGTCTTTAAGGTTTTGCTTGAGCTGCTTGGGGTCATCGTTTATCTGCTTTTCATTGATGACCTCGTTTTCCTCTTCCTCTCCTACCAAGTGGAAAGATAGCCATTTAACATTTTCCTGCGAGCGCGCGGAGATGTTTTCCAGTTTTTTTCCGATTTCCAGCATCTTCTCCTGCAATGGTGCCACCAGGTTCTTTTGCACCAGGAAGTCGGCAAGCTGCCTAACGAGGATTTCCACTTGCTCAAACGTTTCCTGGTCTTTATCAAGGTTTGCATAAGTTTCTTCAGAAATCATCAGCAATGATTCAGGGAAGCTGTTTTCGGAGTGTCTGATCCGCCTCAGGGTATTGTCAGTCACATTCCGCAGTTCCACCTTAACACGGTTGGCCGAAAAGCTTTGTTCTTCAATAAAAGTTTTGAATTCTGTGCTCTTGATATTCTTTTTAGAGAGGAGTTTTAGCAGTTTTTTAAAGTTGTCGGTAAAATGCACTTCAATTACCTGATCGATTTCCGTGGCGGTAGCTTCGAGCAAAACCCTTATTTTTTCTGAAAAAGAAAACAAAACAACTTCGAGGTGCAGCAGGTTAAAGAGCAGCAGCTGCCTGTCTTTCCACTGCGCAGGCATCGCTGCCAGCGTCTCTTTTTTCTGCGTGTAGTTTCTTGGTAAGTCCGGAATACTCCGGTTCACCGGCATGGCATTCAGGGTGTCTTGCAGGGGGCCGGCCACGGCAATCATTTCTCTTTTGAAGTAAGCGCTCAGCCTTTTATAGGATGCTTTTTCAAGTTCGTGGGTTTTGGAGATGATATCTTTCACCTCCCCAATAGCTTTGTTGACAGCCTCACTGTTTATTTCGGAAGCATTTTCGAGAGCCACCACAGCGGCGGCACCTTCATGAATAACGTTCATGAGCTCCACAAGATAATGTGTGTTGATTTCAGACCACTGCTTCAAAAACCTCATTTCTGTTTCCTGCTGATGAGCAAGCAAATGGTTTTTAATAAGTTCCCTGAAAGCGATTTTTTCTTTAACAGGATGCTTTTTCGGGTGGATTAATCGCTTGTAGCTTTTGTAAAGCTTTTGAGCTGCGGTGTCACCATCCGTGGATTTATAATCTTCCCAGGGGCGGAAGATCGTTATGATTTCAGGTTGGGCTTTTACGATTTCATCAAAGCGCTGAGAGCTGTATTGATTCACCTCTTCCAGCAAATCCTGCTGGATGTCGGAATGCTCTTTTTTTAAATCCTGGAAAAGCCTGCTGATATTGAAAAGAAATTGATGATGCAAGGTATGAATATCAGGAGATTCCGTTTTTATGGCTTCGATGACCTTTTCAGTCAGGGTTTTGAATTCCTCGTGGTATTTCTGAAGCAGTTCATCCTGATAGTTAAACAGTCTTAAAAGGATTTCTTCATTAATATAATCTGCCGTATCACCAACTTCAGACATTACCCTGTGGAGGGCATGCTCCAGTTCGGGGTGGGAGAGCGACAGGTCTGAACTTTCATCATGCGATTCCTTAATGACGGGTTCAATCTTTTCTTTTAGTTTTTTAGGACTGGAGTCGATATTCAGGTCAATGGCTTTAAAGGCTGATGATGCCCTCACCAAAACCACGGTATTAAGCTTGCTGCACATGTTGTTGATATTCTCAACAAACTGTTCTTCTTTACCCAATTCAATCTCCGGAATACCGAGGAAAGTCATATCGGTAGAAGCGGATTCATTTTCGATGATATCGAGGAAGGGGCGCTTTTCAATTTCGTTGTTGATAATTTTGATGGTGGCCTGGAGCCGCATGGTTGAAAGGATATCCTGTACTTTCCGCTCGATTTGCTTTTTCTGGTCGTTGTTATAGTTGACGATGAGTAACCTCACGTCAGCGTTGCGCCAGTCGTTCGACAGCCAGAGGAAGCGTACCAGCGATAGCGCAAGCTGTCCGTTATTGTTACTGCCACGCCACCAAATGTCGATTCGCTTGTAGTTTCCATAGCCCTGCTGCTTGTCGTAGTCAATCATCAGGATGTTCAGGTCGAGACGCGTAAGCTGTTTAATGGTGTCGGCAAAGCGCGCCGGGTTGCTGCTGTGACGCCCCCAGCCCAGCAATACAGTGTTAGGCTCCACGCCTGCAAAACCGTAATGTTTCGACACAGAAACGATGCTTTTGTAGATGTCATCGCTGTATTCCCTGCGATTAAAAACCCCTTCGAGTTCCGCACTGTCGGTGGTTTTAACTGACTGCTGCGGCTTGGGCAGGACCGATGATTTGTCGCGCTGCTCTATCAGCTCAAAGTTTGAAAGAAAGCCATGCTGCCCCACCAGCGACTTTCCGAAAGCTATCAGGTGATCGCGGACACCCTTATTTCCTGAAAAGAGGATAATATTCGGGCGCCAGTTGCGGTCTTCGAGCTCTTTCATGTCCATCCGGTGTAAAGAATCTCTTACAAGTGTAGACCACACACTTTGCCAGACATCACCCAAATCCAGTTGCAGCTGCTTTCTTTTCAGAAAAGCATAAATCCCAAACATGATGAGCAGCGCTACTATCATTGCCAGCGTATCGAGTTTAAACATTACCGCAAAACTGGCTACCGCACCTACCACACCTACCCAGATGGGCATGGAGAAGCTTGGGCGAAAATCGGAGCTGGCCCATTTTTCGAGGGCGTAGGCCAGGTTGATAAACCCGTAGGCCGAGATGTAGAACATGGTAACAATTCCGGCGATAATGTTCAGGTCACCGATTAAAATCCCTGCTTCCGCGATAAGCAAAGAAAAGATCAATGCATTGCGGGGTTCGTCTGCTGCTCCCGATCCTTTACGGAAAACGCGAGACACCAGCCTGTCGCGGGCAATGGCTTGCAAGATGCGGGGCGCACCTAAGATGCCGCCCAAGGCTGAAGAAAGTGTAGCGCCCCAAATACCGGCAATGACCAAAGGAGAATAGATAGCCACTTTCATCAGGAAGTTTTTATCATTTACCAGCATATCGCGGTCGAGATAAATCCCGAATAAAATGGCCAGCACCAGGTAAACGGCCAGCCCCACAAGGATAGCTCCCATGGTGCCACGGGGAATGGATTTGTTAGGGTCTTTCAGGTCGCCCGACATTGAAACACCTACCGTAAACCCTGTTACGGCAGGGAAGAAGACACCAAAGACAATTTCGGGGGAAACACCTCCTGAAATAGGGAAAAGCGCGATTTGTTCAGTATGAAATGAAGTGTTGAAAATCAATCCGGCTATGACCGAGAGAAGGGACAGTCCGATTGCTGTGAGCACAAGATACTGCATTTTTAACACTAACGATGTGCTCACCAGGGCTATAACGGCCAGTATTACTATGACCACTGTTCCTACAATTCTGATGTCGGTGAGTGTGGTGCCCAGCCCCAGCGTTTCGCGGATGGCTTCAATGCCCAGGAAGTTTTCGGCGAAACCCACAATATAGAGGGCTATGCTGAGGGCAGTGCCAATAAAGAGCGTGATTCCGATAGCGCCACCCATTGGCAGGCCAAGACTCCTGGAAAGGATATAATAAATTCCGCCGGTGCGGATCTTTTTATCGGTGGCGATACTTGAAATGCTGAGTCCGGTGGTTACCGAGATAATATGTGCGATAAGGATAATGACAATGGCTGTCAGTAACCCCGACTGGCCAACAACCCATCCCAGACGCATATACATAATTACACCCAGAATGGTAAGAATTGAGGGTGTGAACACGCCTGTAAAGGCTCCAAACTTTCTTTGATTGTTTTTCATATCAGATTATCTGAAAAGATAAAAGTATAAAAAAATGAAACAAGCACTGCTCAGGAAGTTGATTTGATGTCGACTCACTGATA
>JAASSU010000083.1 GCA_021767705.1 Bacteroidota bacterium
CTTCCACACTAAAGTTTGTAGCTGCATCGGTGCCGTAGGTATGTCCGAGTGCGGCGAGCATATCGCCTTCAGCGGTAATACCAATACCGGTTCTGCGACCCTGATTGGTTTTTTCTTTGATTTTCAGCCAAAGGTTTCTTTCAGTACGCTTTGTTTCCGAATCTTCCGGATCCAGGTCGATCTTTTCGAGAATACCATTGACTTTTTCAATCTCCAAATCAATAATATCATCCATGATTCTCTGAGCGACGGCAGCATGTTTTTTAAACTTCGCGAAGTTGAAGGTAGCCTCAGGCGTGAAAGGGTTTTCCACATACCCGTAAAGGTTAATTGCCAGCAGGCGGCAACTGTCGTAAGGACACAATGGTATCTCGCCGCAAGGGTTGGTGGAAACCGTTTTGAACCCATGGTCGGCATAAGAATCAGGCACCGATTCCTGCGATACCGTATCCCAGAAAAGGATTCCAGGCTCAGCGCTGGCCCAGGCGTTATGGATAATCTTGTTCCAGAGTTTACGGGCATCCACTTCTTTCACCATCTTCGGATGGTCAGAATCGATGGGATACTGCTGTTTGTAGGTGGTGTTATTAACAACAGCTTCCATAAACTCATTATCAATTTTAACGGAAACATTGGCCCCGGTAACTTTATCCTTCGACATCTTGGCGTCGATAAAGTCTTCAGAATCGGGGTGCTTTATAGATATAGTTAACATCAGCGCACCGCGGCGGCCATCCTGGGCCACCTCGCGCGTAGAGTTGGAATAGCGCTCCATAAATGGAACAATCCCTGTTGAAGTAAGCGCTGAGTTCTTTACCGCACTGCCTTTCGGACGAATATTAGAAAGGTCGTGACCAACGCCTCCCCTTCGCTTCATCAACTGAACCTGTTCCTGATCCACTTTCATAATGCCGCCATAAGAGTCAGAACTGTTTTCCTGGTTACCGATCACAAAACAGTTTGATAAGCTGGACACCTGGAACGGATTCCCGATTCCGGCCATTGGACTCCCCTGCGGCACGATGTGATCAAAGCCTTTCAAAACCTCATAAATCTCCTCCTCCGGCATGGGGTTAGGATATTTCTTTTCAATACGGGTAATCTCAGAGGCAATGCGGCGGTGCATCTGATCCGGGGTCTTTTCATAGATATTACCATCGCTGTCTTTCAACGCATATTTGTTCATCCATACATTAGCGGCTAACGAGTCGCCATTGAAATATTCTGTAGCAGCTTCCAACACCTCATCATTGCTGTATGGAGTGAGTTCCTTGTTCGTTTCAATCTCCGGACGCTTCCGCTTGGCGGCCACCTCCGAATAAATGCCATGCTCTTTCTTACTCTCTACCTTCTGGGGAGTTTGATTGTTATCCATAAAGTTTGATGGTTTTTATGTTAAAAATGATAAATTCAATAAATAATTCTCTTGCGAATTTAAGCATAGATAGAGGAAATACTTTATCAACCACCTCTACTTTTATCAACAACTAATTTTAACTTCTTGAAGCTAAACCAATAAAATTCTGAAAACCTTTCGCGGAATTTTTTTCGGTTTTTTTTGAACCTCCAAAAGCATTGCTAATTGGTGAAAGCCCGTTTAACTTAACAAATAATTTACTAAGATTTAATTTTTAAATCCAGTATATCAACGGTTTATTGTTAACAACCCAAAAAGGTTTATCAACAGCTAAAATCACACTTTTAAACCTTGAAGGCTTTGATTTTACTAACAATCTTTCAGATTTTAAAATTGATTTTATGTTTTTGCGACTTGGTCTTGTTTATCTGGTTTAATCTTTAAGCATTCTCAATAAGATTTATATTTTATATTTTTAATTTCTTTTGTCAACCTTTTTATTGTATTTTCGTTTGACCTAACACCACATATTTTCGAACGAAAGGATTTTATATTTTTGCCCAAAACAATCATTATGATAACCATAGAGAAATTTACCTTCAATAGTTTTCAGGTTAACACCTACTTGTTGTATGACGAAACCAAAGAATGTATCCTGGTTGATGTGGCCTGCCAGGATCAAAACGAGCGTGAAGAACTTCATGCTTTTATAAAAAGCAACAATCTGATTATCAAAGCCATCATTAACACCCACAACCATGTTGACCATATACTCGGCAATGGCTTTGCAAAAAGCACTTTTGAGGCTCCTCTGTTAGCCCATAAAGATGGTGAACAGTTTATCAGAACCGCACCGGCCTCGGCACAAATGTTTGGTTTTGCTTTTTCGGAGACTGTTTATCCTGACAGATACATTGATGAAGGTGATAAGATAGAGTTCGGCAACAGTTCGCTTGAGGTTTTGCATACACCGGGGCATGCCGACGGAAGCATTTGTCTTCATAACCCCAAACAAAAAATCATCATTGTTGGAGATGTTCTTTTCCGCGACAGCATTGGTCGTACAGATTTACCTACCGGCGATTATGATCTGTTAAATGAAAACATCAAAAAGAAATTGTTTACACTTCCTGACGAAACGGTTGTTTACCCGGGGCATGGTCCGGCCACAACTATTGGCGAAGAGGTTATGAATAATCCTTTTGTAAAGTTTTAACGGCCGAAAGCACCTCTTGCTCGTCAATTTCATACATACAATTAAAATGCCCTTTGGGGCATTTTTCGTATCCCAGCTTACTGCAAGGGCGGCACGGCAGCCCCTCCACTTCCAGGTTCACAGAATATCCTTGCATGTCATCGGGATAGTAAGGAAACATCCCAAACTCGGGCACGGTGTTGCCCCACAGGGCCACTATTTTCTTCTTCAGCGCGGCGGCAATATGCATCAATCCGGTATCATTGCTGATGATAATTCCTGCTTTACGGATGATGGATGCCGACTGGTTGATATTGAACTCCCCACACCCGTTAAAAACGATATCCGAAAGCCCTTTCCTGATTTGCTCGGCTTTCTCCTTATCCTCAGGGCCACCCAGCAAAATCACGGGAACCTTAATCTCTTTACACAGATTAGCGACCTTTTCGGCAGGATAAACCTTAGTGTTATGCTTCCCACCAACCACTATGCCCACAAAAGCTTCCTGCAAAAAGTCAGGCAAATCATCATAAGAAACCTCATCCTCTTCAGGTATAAAATAATCAAGCCCTTTACCGTCGTTCACAATTCCAAGAGGTTTCAGGGCATCAAAATACCTGTCCACCAAATGCTTCCGCGGAAGCCTGTCGATTTTTGCAGTTACATAAAGCCACTTCTGAAAATTGACCTTCGAAAAAGTGACGGAAGGCTTCTTTAACAGGATTCGCGCCTGTGACGAGCGGAGATTTTTATGCAAATCAATCACCAAATCAAAGTTTATTGCTTTCAAAGCATCCATCACTTCCGATACATTTTTCTCTATCGTATGGATTTTGTCAATGTAGGGGTTTCCGCTGAGCACGGGCTCAAAAGACCTTTTAGTCAAATAATGAACTTCCGCATTGCGCTGCTGCTTCACCGTTCTTATAACCGGTGACGTAAGCACAATATCGCCAATCGAGCTAAACCTGATGATGAGAATTTTTTCCAAACCCGAATTTTGTGCAAAAATATAAAATGTAACACTGCAAGCTCCGCTTTCTGAACTTTTGGAGAGCTCTTTTTTTTACTTTTGCGCCATGACTTTGATTGACACGCATACACACTTATATCTCAAAGAATTTGATGAAGACCGTGCAGAAGTTTTTCAACGCGCCTCAAATGTGGGTGTTAAAAAAATGCTGCTTCCCAACATCGACAGCTCATCGGTAGAACAACTGAAGCAAACCTGCAGTGAGTTCCCGGATTTTTGTTACCCAATGATGGGGCTTCATCCCACTTCAGTGGATAAGGATTACGCATCAGAGCTTAAGAAAATAAAAGAGTACCTGGACAATGACCAATACATCGCTGTCGGTGAAATTGGTATTGATCTTTATTGGGACAAAACTCATCAAGCAGAGCAAGAAGAAGTTTTTCGCACACAAATTGGCTGGGCTATTGAGCGGGAGCTACCTATTGTAATTCATGCACGCGACTCTTTCAAGGAAATATTTGAGGTGGTGGATGACATGAACTGCGAAAAACTTCGTGGTGTTTTTCATTGCTTTACAGGAACGGCAGAGGATGCCATGAAGATTATTGATTACGGCGGGTTCAAGATGGGGATTGGCGGAGTGCTCACCTTTAAGAACTCCAAGCTTGATGAAGTGGTGAAAGACATCAGCCTGGAGCATTTGATTCTTGAAACCGACTCGCCCTACCTGGCACCAGCCCCACATCGCGGCAAGCGAAACGAGAGCAGCTATGTTTCGCTAGTGGCACAAAAGCTGGCCGAAACCAAAGGCCTTCCTGTTGAGGATGTTGCCAAAGCAACCACCAAAAATGCTATTGAACTCTTTAATCTTGATTTGAAATGACATTAAAAGAATCTGAAATTTCACTGCTCATCATATACACCGGTGGTACGATAGGTATGGTGCAGGATCCGCAGACGGGGGCTCTGAAACCATTCGACATAGAAAACCTGTATAAGCATATTCCTGTGCTTGAGAGTTACCCGTTCAGGATTGATTCCGTCTCTTTCGATCCGTTGGTGGATTCATCTGGAATTGATCCGGATTTCATTATTGAACTTGCCGGACTTATCGAGAAAAACTATGAATCCTACGATGGGTTTGTGGTTCTTCATGGCTCAGACACCATGGCATACACGGCGTCTTTTCTCAGCTTCATGTTAGAAAACCTGAATAAACCAGTCATCCTCACCGGGGCGCAGCTTCCTTTGGGAGTGCTCCGCTCTGACGGTCGCGAGAACTTCATTAATGCCATAGAAATTGCATCGGCACAAGAAGACGGCACCCCGATGGTGCCGGAGGTAGCCATCTACTTCGAAAACAAGCTGTATCGCGGAAACCGCACCCACAAAGCTAATGCCGAAGACTTTAATGCATTCCGCTCCGAAAACCATCCGGCACTGGCTAATATTGGGGTACACATTAAATACAATCAGAATTACATACTGAAGCCCAATTTCAAAAAGATCAAGGTTCACAAGGCCCTCGACAACAATATTATTGTCATTAAACTATTTCCGGGGTTGAACAAGAATACGCTTCACGCGATGCTTCATGCACCCGGATTAAAAGGAGTAATCCTCGAGACTTATGGCTCGGGCAATGCCCCTGACAAAGAATGGTTTGTAGAGGAAATTTCTGACGCTGCAAAGCGCGAAATTCTGATTGTGAACATCACTCAATGTGAAGCAGGTGCGGTAGTGGCCGGCAAGTATGCCACAAGCCTGCCGCTTTATGAGGCCGGTGTGATTCCGGGATACGATATGACCACAGAAGCCGCCATTGCCAAAATGATGTACCTGGCTGGCAGAGGGTACCCGCTCGAAAAGCAAAAAAAACTAATGGTCTCATCGCTCAGGGGCGAGCTTTCTGTAAACACTTAATACCAGCGTTTTGTAAGTTATAAAAATCATTTAATGCGAAAGTGGATTTTTTGTAAGCCCCTAAGAAAAAAATCAAATCAATGTCAAGTAAATCGTTTTAATTCTTTATTATTTAGAACCTTAAAAGATTACCAATAAATAAAGGGGCAGTTTTCACTTTACAGTATTTTTTGTATTTTAGCTGCCTATTTTAGAGAAGTAAGAGCCTGTATTAGCGCAGGTTTTCGGGAGAGGTGCTCGAGTGGCTGAAGAGGCACGCCTGGAAAGCGTGTATACCCTAACCGGGTATCGAGGGTTCGAATCCCTCTCTCTCCGCCGGAAATATTAAAACAAATGAGTAAAATAAATCAATTAATAATACAGTTTAGTAAATATCAAATCAATAAGAGTTAACTATGAAAAAACTAATTGCTTTTTTGACGATAGCAGGCATGCTAACAATCGGTCTTGGGAATATAGCCGTTGCGCAACAAGACCAGGAAGGTGAACAGACTGAGATGGCAACAGATACAACAGCCATGGAAAACGATTCACTCACTGAAGATGCCGCAGCTACAGAACCAGCACCAGCTGATGCCGTTACGGAAGAAGCTGAAGGCCCACAAGGATTCCACCAGATATTAAAAGAACAATTTATTAAGGGTGGTGCCGGCTTTATGGGTATCGTACTGGTAACTTTAATTCTGGGTCTGGCCCTTTCAATTGAGCGTATCATTTACCTCAACCTGTCAACCAGCAACACAGAAAAACTGCTCAACAAAGTAGAAACAGCTTTGGATACTGAAGGTGTTGACGGGGCAAAAGAGATTTGCAAAAACACTCGCGGACCGGTAGCCAGCATCTTCTTCCAGGGATTGGACAAGTATGAAGAGGGCATCGACGTTGTTGAGAAATCCATCATCTCTTACGGTGGAGTAATGACCGGTCGCCTTGAAAAAGGCCTTTCCTGGATTTCACTGTTCATCGCTATTGCTCCTATGCTTGGTTTCATGGGTACAGTAATTGGTATGATTGGCGCGTTTGAAGATATCGCAGCTGCTGGTGACATTTCTCCTACCGTTGTTGCTTCTGGTATCCAGGTAGCCCTTCTTACTACAGTATTTGGTTTGATCACAGGTATTATCCTTCAGATTTTCTACAACTATTGTCTTGCAAAAATTGACAGTATTGTAAACGACATGGAGGACAGCTCAATTACCTTCGTGGATATTCTTACCAAGTATCAACAAAAAAACAAGTAATTCATTATGGTTAAAATAATTAATTTTATAGCAAAAGCGATATCATACCTGCTCATGGCATTAGCGATAGTTTTTATCGCATTTGTCTGGGTGAAAGGGGATGAAGCAATTGCCGGCGATTTGGGCCTTCAGGCGCAGATTCTTGACCCATTCATGACCACAGCATATGTGGCTCTTGGGCTCGCCGTGGTTGCTGCTGTGCTGTTTTCTATACTCAGCGTGGCAATGAACCCAAAAAATGCAGTAAAAATTATCATTATTATTGCAGGGCTGGTTCTTCTGGGTGTTGTTACCTACTCCATGGCCGACAATCAATTCGGAGCAGTTCAACTGCAGAAATTAGACACTACCGCTGAGGTATCGCGCCAGGTAGGTGCGGCCTTATATTACACATACATTGTAGGTGCATTGACTGTACTTGTGACTATTTACGCAAGTATCGCCGGAATATTTAAACGTTAAGAAAGGAAATAAACATGGCAAGAAAAGTTCCAGAAATAAATGGTGGTTCAATGGCGGATATCGCCTTCTTGTTGCTTATCTTTTTCCTCGTTACCACTACAATGGACGTTGATAAAGGTATTGTAAGACGCTTACCTCCGCCACCTAATCCTGATGCTGAACCACCAGACATCAAGGAGCGGAACATCTTTACCATTCTGGTAAACAAGAATGACCGTCTCCTGATCGAAGGAGAGCCCGGTCAGTTGAGAGACCTCCGCGAAAGGGTGAAGAAATTCATCAAAAACCCATATGGTGATGATAACCTTCCTGAAAAAAGGATGGAAAACATCGAATATCTTGGTGAAATTGCGGTTTCAAAAGGGATTATCTCACTGAAAAATGACCGGGGGACATCATATGATATGTACATCAGGGTGCAAAACGAGCTGGCTGCGGCTTTCAGGGAACTCAAAAACGAGCTGGCACAGCAGGAGTTTGGCATCAAATATGATGAACTGGCTAAAAAAGAATACATTAAAGCAATTGATAAGGCAATACCTGTTGCGATATCAGAAGCTGAACCAGAAAATGTAGGAGACTAATATGGGAAAATTCAGAAAAGATAAAGACAAAGGAACTCCGCAGGTGAGTACGGCAGCATTGCCGGATATCATCTTTATGCTTCTTTTCTTCTTTATGGTTTCTACGGTAATGCGTACTGAATCACTACTGGTGAAAGTAAGCGTTCCGGGAGCTACCGAAGTACAGAAGCTGGAGAAAAAGTCTTTGGTGAGCTACATAAATATTGGCCCTCCAAAGCAGGAATCTTTAGGTTCGAAGGCCCGTATCCAGCTCAACGACAGCTTTGCTAATGTTGCAGATGTTGGTGAGTTCATCCTCTCTGAAAAGGAGCAGCTTGATGAAGCCGACCGTCAGTTTATGACCACTTCACTTAAAGTGGATCAAGATACAAAAATGGGTGTGGTTACTGACGTGAAGCAGGAGTTGCGTAAGGTAGGTGCCTTCAAAATCAATTATTCTACGCGACAAGTAGCCGAAATCAAGTATTATTAATTGATTTCACTGCATACACACAAAAGCCGGAATCTTACGACTCCGGCTTTTTTCATTTATTGACTTTGCATCCTCTTCCTTTCGAGCTTCTGAATAAAAAACAGCAAGGCAACACTCAATAATGTGTTTAATACAATAATTGGTATTTGCTGGTTGTAATTTCCAAACTCCTCATAATTCATTTCGACTTGTCCGCGTGCTGCCAGAAAAGCAACGATCACTGCGGCACCATTATTCACAAAATGCGCGAAAACAGGGAGCCACATCGAACGGCTCCAGTAAAAATAATATCCAAATAATAACCCAAGAAACAATCGGGGAAGGAACCCGAAAAACTGCATGTGCAGTGCACTAAATAATATGCTGGTAACCAAGATTGATATATGGATGTTGTTAAACCACACCGCAAAGGTCTTTTGCAAAACGCCCCTGAAAAACAACTCCTCACCAATGGCCGGTATCACAGCAATCACAAACAAGTTAACTGCCAATGCCGAAAAGGAACTCCGGCCCAGGATGAGCTGAGTTACTTCCTTTGCTGCCAGTTCCCTTGACTCTATCCATTCCTGCATTTTTGAGAAAGCTTCAGGCAGTTGCAGTTCCTGATTCCATAAAGCAAGTAGGTTTATCAGGGGCAGAATAGTGAATGCGATAAGAAAGACATAAAAAACCGAGCGGCCCAGTGGCCAACGGTCTAACTGAAAGAAATAAAAGTTGTTTTTCTTGATAAACCATCCGAAAAGCAAAGGAGGAATAATAAAAATCCCTAACTGACTGATAAACTGAAAGTATAATAAAAGGTTCAGGTTGGTTTCAGAGGGATCCTGTCCCATCCGTGATTGTATCCCTTCAAGCGAGGAAGAAAACAAAGGTATGGCCAACAGCATACCTAACAGATAGGTAAACAAGGCGGCTGTAAAAACAAACACAAAAAACCAAAATAACTGTACAACAGGCTTGCTGTTTTTGCCCGGAATAATGCTCATATATTTTTTTTGGTAAAAATAATAAAAGTTCATCCTTCTTATCCCAACTCAATATTGGTTAACCTTCATCGACAAAAGATTTTCTAATTTTGCATTTTTGCCAATGCTAAAAACAGGAAACATAGAACTAAACGGCACGCCACTTTTACTGGCACCGATGGAGGATATCACAGACCGTCCATTCAGAAAAATCTGTAAGCGGTTTGGGGCGGATATTGTGTATACCGAGTTCATCTCATCTGAGGGACTTATCAGGGATGCTGACAAAAGTGTTAAAAAACTGGATATTGACGAGGAGGAGCGTCCCGTAGGCATTCAGATTTTCGGGCACGATATTGAAAGCATGGTCAGAGCAGCACGTTATGCCGAAAAAGCGGCACCTGAGGTCATCGATCTCAACTTTGGCTGTCCGGTAAAGAAAGTAGTAAAGAAAGGAGCGGGTGCAGCACTATTGAAAAATCCGGATTATATGCTGAAAATGACCCAAGCTATTGTTGAGGCTGTGGACATTCCGGTAACCGTAAAAACACGATTGGGTTGGGATCATGATTCGCAGATAATCGATCAGCTTGCCGAACCACTGCAGGATACAGGCATCAAGGCATTAACCATTCACGGTCGCACACGATCACAACTCTATAAAGGAGTCGCCGACTGGACCCTTATCGGGAAAATCAAGCAAAACCCGAATATCGAAATCCCGATTATCGGAAACGGAGATATTGATTCTGCTGAGAAAGCGAAGGAAATGCTGGAAAAATACAGTCCGGATGCTTTAATGATTGGCCGCGCGGCCATCGGCAACCCCTGGATTTTTGAACAGGTAAAACATTACCTGGAAACCGGAAAAATAATAGCCCTTCCTTCGATTGAAAACAAGATTGAAATATGCTTAGAACATCTTCTTGAAGAAACAAAGGCCAAAGGTGAACGTGGTGCTGTTATAGAAATGAGAAAAAACTATTCCGGCTATTTCAAAGGAATCAACAACTTTAAACCTCACAAAATCAAACTAATGCAGGCTGAAAAGATTGAGGATATTCATCACATTCTCAATGAAGTACAGAGTTCCCATTAATAAATTCTGTCCGTTTCTTAGATTTTTTTTGCATTCTGGACCAAATAGTTGTACTTTAGTCCAAATACCCATGACCTATGGCAGAAAAACCATTTAAGATATTCATCGTTGAGGATGATAAGATTTTCGCAAAGATATTGTCGCATCACCTGTCGCTCAACCCCGATTTCCAGGTAGAAGTATTTCATACCGGTAAAGAATTTTTAAGTAGTCTTTACAAAAAGCCTGATATGATTAGTCTTGATTACAACCTCCCGGGGCTTTCGGGCATGGAGATAATTGACAAAGTAAAATCATATGACAAGGCCTTGCCAATCGTCATTGTATCGGGACAACAAGACATCAACACAGCCATTGAACTGTTTAAAAAAGGGGTGTACGACTATATTGTAAAAGATGATGACACCAAAGAACGGCTTTGGAGCATCACTGCAAAAATCAAAGAGAAGCATGACCTGGAAGAGCGCATCGATGACCTGGAAGCTGAGGTGGATCGAAAGTACGAATTTGGAAACCTCATCAAAGGAACCAGTCAGCAAATCCAACAGATTTTCAGATTGATGCAAAAGGCTGTTAAAGCCAATATCAGCGTAACAGTCCACGGCGAGACAGGAACCGGAAAAGAGCTGGTGGCCAAATCTATCCACTATAATTCAGCACGCAAGAAACACAAATTCGTGCCGGTGAATGTTTCCGCCATCCCTTCTGAATTGATTGAAAGCGAATTTTTTGGTCATGAGAAAGGTGCTTTTACCGGTGCTGTTTCCTCACGGATAGGGAAATTTGAGGAGGCTAATAAAGGCACACTGTTTTTGGATGAGATTGGCGATATGGATCCGGCCATGCAAGCCAAACTGCTGAGGGTTTTGCAGGAAGGGCAATTTTCAAGGATTGGAAGCAACAAAACCATATCGGTTGATGTGCGTGTGATTTCGGCTACACACAAAAACCTTGAAGAAGAAGTAAAAAACGGATCCTTCAGGGAAGACCTTTTCTATCGCTTGCAGGGTTTACCAATAAAAATTCCGCCACTTCGCGAAAGAAAGGAGGATATTGTCATCCTGGCAAAGCACTTTATTGCCGATTTCTGTAAAAAGAACAACCTCCCCGAACTCAGCCTTACCAGGGGAGCTATTAAAAAACTGCAGGAATACAACTACCCGGGCAACGTCAGAGAGCTAAAAGCCATAACAGATTTGGCGGCGGTCATGTCTACCACCAAACAAATTACCGAGGAAGATATCATGTTTTCAGGCCAGTCATCGCTGGATAATTTGTTAAAAGAAGAAATGACAATGGACGAGTACCAGCATCTGATTATCAAACATTTTCTGGAAAAATATGATAATAAAGTCAGGCTGGTGGCCGATAAGCTTGGGCTTGGTAAAACCACCATCTACCGGATGATGAAGGAAGGCAAGCTGTAGGTACTACTTTTCAGGTTTTTAATACAGGCATCAGCCATAGCTACTTCTTTATTAGGATTATTCTTGAAAATAATCTGCCACCTCATTATGCTGAGGCTTATAAAGTGTCTTTAATCCCACCTTCCTGGCTGCTTCAATATTCAGCTCAGAGTCATCAACAAAAAGTGTTTCGGCAGCTTTGATGCCCGCATCGCTCAGTACGAAACTAAAGATTTCAGTATCAGGCTTCCTTAGCAGGATTTGGTGAGAATAATATGCTCTTTTAAACAAACTATTCAAAGACTTCCCGTATTCCTTCTGGAAGTCATCCGTATATTTTCTGTAATGGATAATATTCGTGTTTGACAAAAGGTACAGATTGTACTTCTCCTGAAGCTGTTCGAGCATTTCCACTCTCTTGGGCGGCACTGTTAGCAAAATCCGGTTCCAGGCATCATCAAAATCCTTATAAGTAATATTGCCCGGTATCTCAGAAATAATAGCATTTCGAAACAGATCTTCGGTGATCAACCCTTTCTCAAAATCTTCAACCAAACGGCTATGATCATCATGCTGGTAGAAAGCCCTGACATCCTCCATTCCAAGATCCTCAAAAGCCTTTTTCACTCGATTGTAATCAATATCAATGATAACGCCGCCAAAATCAAATATCAGATTTTTTATTCCGCTTATGTTTGCTGACATATTTTTCAGGTTTTATATGGTATTTTCAAAGCATTAATGTAAATTTGCACACGCTAAAATTTTAGCGGTTTTGTGTTCACAAATTTAGTGCATCTAAGGCAAACAACCTTAAAAAACAAAGGGCCTATAGCTCAGCTCCGATTTGAAATCAAATCGAGAGTCCTCGAAAACTTATATTTTCGGGATTGGTTAGTCCCGAAAGCTTTCGGGATGACTCTTAATCAAGTGGCCCATGGTTCAGTGATAGCTTTTCCCTGAATCAGTTTTGAGCTTTGTTGAAGAAACGTTCTTTTA
>JAASSU010000358.1 GCA_021767705.1 Bacteroidota bacterium
CCACTTCCAGGTTCACAGAATATCCTTGCATGTCATCGGGATAGTAGGGATACATCCCAAACTCGGGCACGGTGTTGCCCCAAAGGGCCACTATTTTCTTCTTCAGCGCGGCGGCAATATGCATCAGGCCAGTATCATTGCTGATGATAATTCCTGCTTTACGGATGATGGATGCCGATTGGTTAATATTGAACTCCCCACACCCGTTAAAAACGATATCCGAAAGCCCTTTCCTGATTTGCTCGGCTTTCTCCTTATCCTCAGGGCCACCCAGCAAAATCACGGGAACCTTAATCTCTTTACAAAGATTAGCGACCTTTTCGGCAGGATAAACCTTAGTGTTATGCTTCCCACCAACCACTATGCCCACAAAAGCCTCCTGCAAAAAGTCAGGTAAATCATCATAAGAAACCTCATCCTCTTCAGGTATAAAATAATCAAGACCTTTGCCGTCGTTCACAATTCCAAGAGGTTTCAGAGCATCAAAATACCTGTCCACCAAATGCTTCCGCGGAAGCTTGTCAATTTTTGCAGTTACATAAAGCCACTTCTGAAAATTGACCTTCGAAAAAGTGACGGAAGGCTTCTTTAACAGGATTCGCGCCTGTGACGAGCGGAGATTTTTATGCAAATCAATCACCAAATCAAAGTTGATTGCTTTCAACACATCCATCACTTCCGCCACATTTTTCTCTATCGTATGGATTTTGTCAATGTAGGGGTTTCCTCTGAGCACAGGTTCAAAAGACTTTTTCGTCAAATAATGAACCTCCGCATCGCGCTGCTGCTTCACCGTTCTTATAACCGGTGATGTAAGCACAATATCGCCAATTGAGCTAAACCTGATGATGAGAATTTTTTCCAAACCCGAATTTTGTGCAAAAATATAAAATGTAGCACTGCAAGCTCCGCTTTCTGAATATTTGGAGAGCTCTTTTTTTTACTTTTGCGCCATGACATTGATTGACACACATACACACTTATATCTCAAAGAATTTGACGAAGACCGTGCAGAAGTTTTTCAACGCGCCTCAAATGTGGGTGTTAAAAAAATGCTGCTTCCCAACATCGACAGCTCATCGGCGGAGCAGCTGAAACAAACCTGCAATGATTTCCCGGATTTTTGTTATCCAATGATGGGGCTTCATCCCACGTCGGTAGATAAGGATTACGCATCGGAGCTGAACAAAATAAAAACCCTCCTTGACAAAGATCAATATATTGCCATCGGTGAAATCGGCATTGATCTTTATTGGGACAAAACATTTCAGGCCGAGCAGGAAGAGGCTTTTCGCACACAAATTGGCTGGGCTATTGAGCGGGAGCTACCTATTGTAATTCATGCACGCGACTCTTTCAAGGAAATATTTGAGGTGGTGGATGACATGAACTGCGAAAAACTTCGTGGTGTTTTTCACTGCTTTACAGGAACAGCAGAAGATGCAAGGAAGATTATTGATTATGGTGGTTTTAAAATGGGGATTGGCGGCGTGCTTACTTTTAAGAACTCAAAGCTTGATGAAGTGATGAAAGACATCAGCCTGGAGCATTTGATTCTTGAAACCGACTCGCCTTACCTGGCACCAGCCCCACATCGCGGCAAGCGAAACGAGAGCAGTTATGTTTCGCTGGTGGCACAAAAGCTGGCCGAAACCAAAGGCCTTCCTGTTGAGGATGTTGCCAAAGCAACCACCAAAAATGCTGTTGAACTCTTTAATCTTGATTTGAAATGACTTTAAAAGAATCTGAAATTTCGTTACTCATTATATACACCGGGGGCACTATAGGTATGGTGCAGGATCCGCAAACGGGGGCACTAAAGCCTTTCAACATCGAGAATCTTTACAAGCATATTCCTGTGCTTGAGAGTTATCCGTTCAGGATTGACTCCGTCTCTTTCGATCCGTTGGTAGATTCATCGGGAATTGATCCGGATTTTATTACTGAACTTGCAAGTGTTATTGAAGAAAACTATGAATCCTACGATGGATTTGTGGTTCTTCATGGCTCTGACACGATGGCATACACGGCGTCTTTTCTCAGCTTCATGTTAGAAAACCTGAACAAACCGGTCATCCTCACCGGGGCGCAGCTTCCTCTGGGAGTGCTTCGCTCTGACGGGCGCGAAAACTTCATTAATGCCATAGAAATTGCATCGGCACAGGAAGACGGCACCCCGATGGTGCCCGAAGTAGCCATCTACTTCGAAAACAAGCTGTATCGCGGAAACCGCACCCACAAAGCTAATGCCGAAGACTTTAATGCATTCCGCTCCGAAAACCATCCGGCACTTGCTAATATTGGGGTACACATTAAATATAATCAGAATTACATACTGAAGCCCAATTTCAAAAAGATCAAGGTTCACAAGACCCTCGACAACAATATTATTGTCATTAAACTATTTCCGGGGTTGAACAAGAATACGTTTCACGCGATGCTCAATACTCCGGGGCTAAAAGGTGTAATCCTTGAGACTTATGGCTCGGGCAATGCACCTGACAAGGAATGGTTTGTGGAGGAAATTACTGATGCAGTGAAACGCGGAACCTTAATTGTGAACATCACTCAATGTGAGGCCGGTGCCGTAGTGGCTGGCAAGTATGCCACTAGCCTGCCCCTGTATGAGGCCGGTGTGATTCCGGGATACGATATGACCACTGAGGCTGCCATTGCCAAGATGATGTACCTGACTGGCAGAGGGTATCCGCTCGAAAAGCAAAAAAAGCTTATGGTCACATCACTCAGGGGCGAGCTTTCTGTAAACACTTAAATCCAGCGTTTTGCAGGCTATATAAATAATTTAATGCGAAAGTGAATTTTTTGTAAACCCCTAAGAAAAAAAACAAATCAATGTCAAGTAAATCGTTTTAATTCTTTATTATTTAGAACCTTAAAAGATTACTAATAAATAAAGGGGCAGTTTTCACTTTACAGTATTTTTTGTATTTTAGCTGCCTGTTTTGGAGAAGTAAGAGCCTGTATTAGCGCAGGTTTTCGGGAGAGGTGCTCGAGTGGCTGAAGAGGCACGCCTGGAAAGCGTGTATACCCTAACCGGGTATCGAGGGTTCGAATCCCTCTCTCTCCGCCGGAAAATTAAAACAAATGAGTAA
>JAASSU010000359.1 GCA_021767705.1 Bacteroidota bacterium
AAACTCTCTGGCCTGCCGAAGGATTTAAATCCCGGCTAACGGCGCGGAAATAAGTTTAATTTTTCACTATCGAAACAATATTTATTCCGAAATAGTTGGTAGCTTGACTATAAATACCAAAAAAAGGTTTTGATGTGTTAACCTAAGTACTAATACATTCTAACATTTTAGCGTTCGGCGGACCCCGAAAGCTTTCGGGGTGCTTCCGTTGTAATATCACAAAAGCCTCTGGCTTCTAAATAGTCCAAAGATTCATAATTAGCGATGAAACCAGCCGGAGGCTGGAAGAATATAATAGCGGAAGCAGAGCTTCCGCCAAACTGTATGTTTGTGGTTTTCTTTTGATTTGATAATATGCATATTATCAAAAGTGCTTTTGGTTACGCCTAAAAAAGGGTTGAACCTTACGGATACGTTTGTGGTAGAATAAATTACCATTATGAGACAAATTCTGAATAACATCCATTATCTTTGGTAGATATAAATTTAAGTTATGATTCCAGAATCGTTAACAAGCAGTATTGAGTCTTACTTACGTGAGCTTCACGACAAGACTGTTAAAATTCAAAATCAAAGACCCTTGGGAGGCGGCTCTATCAATGACACTTACCTTTTGGAAACTGATGAGGGTTCTTACTTTCTGAAGTATAATGACGCCGCCCGTTTTCCGGGAATGTTTGAGAAGGAAGCCCGTGGCCTCTCGCTAATGTATGGAGCTAAGGCCGTAAAAGTGCCGGAGGTGGTGCAATATGCCACGGCCGGTGGACATGCCTATCTTTTGCTGGAATATATCGCTCCCGGAAGGGCTGACAGTGATTTCTGGGAAAGGTTCGGTTACGACCTGGCGAAGATGCATCAGAAAAGCAATGATTACTTTGGTCTGGATCATGATAATTACATGGGCAGCCTATACCAAAACAACACGCCACAAGAGATCTGGAGCGACTTTTTTATTGACGAACGCCTGGAGCGGCAGGTGAAGCTGGCTCGCGATGAAGGGGCTATCAGCCGAAACGATGCCCAGCTTTTTGATAAGCTATACCCTAAGCTTTCCGTTTATTTTCCGCCTGAGCCACCGGCTATTGTTCACGGCGACCTGTGGTCGGGGAATTATATCGCTGCCATTAACGGCAAGGCTTACCTGATAGATCCGGCTGCCTATTACGGACACCGTGAAGTGGATATCGCCATGTCAACCCTTTTCGGGAAATTTGACTCTGATTTCTACAGAGCCTACAACGAAGCGTACCCGATGGAAGCAGGGTGGGAAGAGCGCCTGGATATTTATAACCTGTATCCGCTGATGGTTCACGTCAACCTTTTTGGCGGCGGTTATTGGAGCAGCGTAAAGAGCATTCTAAACCGATTTATCTGAATCCTGAAAAAAAAATTATGTCAAAACAAAAAGCTATCTGGGAAATTGATCCCTGGCTCGAACCTTTCAAGCAAACCATCATCAACAGAATGCAGGCAGCATCGCAGAAGGAAAACGACCTTCTTCAGAATGCTTCGCTCTCTGATTTTGCAAACGGACACCATTTTTTCGGAATGCACCGCACAGGCAAAGGTTGGGTTTTCAGGGAATGGGCACCCAATGCCACAGATATCGTGCTGATAGGTTCATTCTCAGACTGGCAGGAAAAGGATGACTACCGTTTGGAGAAAAAAGACAACGGTGTTTGGGAAAAGGAATTTCCCGCTAAGGCGTTTCAGCACGAAGATCTGTATAAACTGATGATGCGCTGGGATGGCGGCCAGGGCGAACGCCTTCCGGCCTATGCCAACAGGGTGGTGCAGGATGATGAAACCAAGATTTTCAGCGCACAGGTGTGGGCTCCCGAAAAACCATACAACTGGAAGCACGACAAAAAACGAAAGCGCCCTGAAAATCTGCTTGTTTATGAAGCGCACGTGGGCATGGGTACTGAAAAAGAGGATGTGGGTTCTTTCGATGAGTTCAGAAAAGAGGTGCTTCCGCGGATAAAGAAAGCGGGATATAACGCCGTGCAGCTGATGGCTATCCAGGAGCATCCTTACTATGGCTCTTTCGGCTATCACGTTTCGAACTACTTTGCTGTTTCCTCGCGTTTTGGAACGCCTTACGAACTGAAACAACTGATTGATGAAGCCCACAAAATGGGGTTGCAGGTGATTATGGACATCGTACATTCACACTCAGTAAAGAATGTGAATGAAGGACTGGGCTTGTTCGACGGAACGCCTTACCAGTATTTCCACGACGGGCCTCGCCGTGAGCATACTGCCTGGGACTCGCTGTGCTTTAACTACGGGAAAAATGAAGTGATGCACTTCCTGCTGTCGAACATCAAATACTGGATTGAGGAATTCCACTTTGACGGCTACCGCTTTGATGGCGTGACGAGCATGCTTTACTACGATCACGGGCTGGAGCGTGATTTTGGAAGCTACGACAATTACTTCGATGGTGGTCAGGATGAAGATGCGCTGACCTACCTGATGCTGGCCAACAAGTTGCTGCATGAGGTTGGCCCGGAAGCCATCAGCGTGGCTGAAGATATGAGCGGCTATCCCGGACTGGCAGCACCGTTGGCGAGCGGTGGACTGGGTTTTGATTATCGCCTGGCCATGGGCGTTCCCGATTACTGGATTAAGATGATTAAGGAAAAGACCGACGAGCAGTGGAGTGTAGGAAACATCATGTGGGAGCTTTCCAACAAGCGTCCTGAAGAAAGAACGGTGAGCTATGCCGAGTCGCACGACCAGGCGCTGGTGGGTGACAAAACCATCATCTTCCGACTGATCGACAAGGAAATGTATTGGCACATGGACAAAGAGAGCCAAAGCCTGGTGGTTGATCGGGGAATTGCCCTCCACAAGATGATCCGGCTCATCACCATTGCCCTGTCGGGAGGGGGTTACCTCAACTTTATGGGCAATGAATTCGGACATCCTGAGTGGATTGACTTCCCGCGAGAAGGGAATAACTGGTCGCACAAGTATGCACGCCGGCAGTGGAGCCTGGTGGATAACGACCAACTGCGCTACGAAGAGCTCGATAAGTTTGACAAGGCGATGATTGCACTGTTCAAGAAAATCAAGCTTAAAGATTCCTGGGCAGAAAGCCTTTACG
>JAASSU010000084.1 GCA_021767705.1 Bacteroidota bacterium
ATCAACTCTAAAACCCGTAAACGCGAAATTGTACAGGCCCGCCAGATGTCGATGTATTTTGCCAAGAAATTTACAAAGTCGTCGTTGTCTACAATCGGGCTCAACTGTGGTAATAAAGATCATGCCACCGTTTTGCACGCCTGTCGCACTATCAATAATTTACGTGAAACCGACAAACAGTTCAGGCAATACATTAATGATATCGAGAAACGTATTCAGGGCTAGTATCATTTTCAGCATCACGAAATTTTTCAATTGCATAAGTCAGAAATTATTCTTATCTTTTGCATCAGAAACGGATATCCACTGATATCTTCTTGATATTTTAATACACAAAAATATAAGACCATGAAAAAAGTATTATTCATTTGTCTGGGCAACATCTGCCGCTCTCCCATGGCCGCCGGCATTTTTAATAAGGAAGCCCAGGAACAGAATATTGAAATAAAAGCCGATTCAGCCGGCTTTGAATCCTATCATATTGGTGATCCTGCCGACAAGCGTGCTGTTGATACCTGCGCAAAGCATAAGATTGATATTGCCGGCCATCGTGCGCGGTTATTCAGTGTGTCGGATTTCGATAATTATGATGCAATTTATGCTATGGATCATAAAAACTACAAGGATGCCACTTACTTTGCCCGAAACAGCCACGACAAGGCTAAACTGCATTATGTGATGGACCTGATTAACCCGGGGAAACACGAAAGCGTGCCCGACCCCTACCTGGCCGAAGAAGAGGAGTGCAACAAGGTGTACCACATCCTGCGCAAAGCAAGCCGGAATTTACTGAAGGAAATGAATGGGAATTAAGCTTAAACTATGAGCATCTCGAAGAAGACGATTGCAGAGGCTGCCGACAGAATAAGAGACTACATTCATTGCACACCCGCACTCAGCTCTACGCTTATCAATGAAATTACCGGAGCGGAAATCCATTTCAAATGTGAGAACTTCCAGAAAGCCGGTGCATTTAAGGGCCGTGGGGCCCATAACGTATTATTTTCACTTAGCGATTCTGAGATAAGAAATGGTGTCATCACCCACAGTTCGGGAAATCATGCCGGAGCACTGGCACTTGCAGCAAAAACCCGCGGCACCAAAGCATACATCATTATGCCCGAAACTGCACCGGCCGTTAAGGTAGCTGCCGTCAAGGCCTATGGCGGTGAAATCACTTTTTGCAAGCCTACGCTCGAAGCACGTGAAAGCACCCTAAAAGAGGCGCAAAAAATTCACCACCCGCTGGAGGTGCACCCATACAATGATGAAAGGATCATTGCCGGGCAGGCTACTGCTGCGAAAGAATTTCTCGAAGATTATTCGGACTTGGATATTTTGCTTGCACCTGTTGGCGGCGGCGGCCTCCTTTCGGGCACAGCCCTCAGCGCCAACTATTTCTCGCCATCCACGGAAGTGATAGCTGCCGAACCTAAAGGTGCTGATGATGCTTATCGCAGTTTTAAATCAGGGGAGTTTGTGCCATCCGAAAACCCCAGGACCATCGCTGATGGATTGCTCACCAGCCTGGGAAGCATCACGTTTCCAATTATTAAGGATTTGGTTTCAGATATTCTGACCGTGGAAGAAGAAACCACCATCAGGGCAATGAAACTCATCTGGGAACGGATGAAAATTGTTGTGGAACCCTCATCTGCCGTGCCTTTGGCGGCAGTTTTGGAGAACCCGTCCCGCTTTCGCGGAAAGAAAACCGGAATAATCCTCTCAGGCGGAAATGTCGATTTAAACACACTTCCATGGAACAAGGAATAGCAAGGAAAGGAAAACTTTACCTCATCCCTACCCCGATCAGCGAAGGAACAGCAGATGATGTACTGCCAGCAAACCTGCTCAAGTTCGTAGAAGAGGGGCAAGAATTCATCACCGAAAACATTAAAACCACCCGCAGGTATTTACGCTCAATTGGTTTTAAAGGAGATTTCGACCAGATACCTTACCATTTGATCAACAAACATACTTCAGAAAATGAACTGCCCGGATTTTTAAAGGGTGCGGAGCAAGGAAAGACTATCGCCCTGTTTTCTGAGGCGGGGATGCCTTGTGTGGCCGATCCGGGAGCAATGGTGGTGAAAATCGCCCATCAGAAAAACATCAGGGTTATCCCGGTAAACGGGCCCTCTTCGATTATGCTGGCACTGGTGGCATCGGGGTTTAACGGCCAGAATTTTGCCTTCAACGGATACCTGCCTATTCAATCGGCAGAGCGGACGAAACAAATCAAAAAATATGAGGCACGCGTAAAATCAGAAAATCAAACACAGATCTTTATTGAAGCCCCTTACCGAAACAATCAGCTTTTGGATGCTTTTATAAAAGCCTGTGAGCCAGACACACTGCTCTGCGTGGCCTCTGAAATAACAGGCACAAGTGAGTTCATCAAAACCCTTCCGGTTAAAGTCTGGAGAAAGGAAAAACCTAATTTCCACAAAAAGAACACTATCTTCTTGATGTACAAATGAGGTCAGTTTAATAAGTTGGTATGTTATTAAGTTTGTACGTTTTCAAATCTGTACGTTTTTATACTGAATATCATTATATTATACGTGTTATGGTGTTTTAATAGCATATTAAAAACTGGTTAGTAAAACATTAGGGGAAAACCATGGGCTGTGTGAAAAACTCACGTATATAAATTATCCTGATTGTCCGTTCTATATCGCCGGAGGCGATGAACAGCATTAACCCTGTATGAAATGCAGGGCAATTGGCTATGGTTTCACTCTTACAATCCTAAAAGGATTGAACGTGATTTGGGCAATGATTAGTTCAACCCTTTGCAGGGTTGTTGGATGGTATGAGAGGCTCATTCCCAAGGGTTTCACCCATGGTTAATGCCGTTTATCCACTTCGTGGATTTTTTCAATCTTTCTTAATTCATCAGTCTATTACCTCGGAGGTATTGAAAAGCCCTTTAAAGAAGGGTAAGTCACTACTGAACTCATATCTAAATTCAACTTTGGTGACCTTCAAAAACGATTGGGATAAACAATAGGCAACTGGCGAAAGGCTATTTCATGCACTGGCATTAGCTAAAATACAAAGCCATGAAAAAAATACTTCGGGAAAAAATTAGACCAATTAAGACCTTCTTTAAAAATTTTTTGTAAGACAAACACTTTTTAGGCTCAACTAACAAATAAAAACTGCCGGACAAATTGCCCGGCAGCTCCATTTCTCAGTAACTATCTCTTAGTGCTGATGTCCTTCAGGACCATGAACGTGACCGTGGTCAAGTTCTTCCTGGGTAGCATCGCGTACATCGAGGATGCTTCCTGTAAAGTAAAGCCCTTTACCCGCCATTGGGTGGTTAAAGTCCATCTTTACAGCCGTATCACCAACTTCCTTAATAATACCATTCAACTGGTTGCCTTCGTTGTCTTCCATCGGAATCATCTGCCCTACCTGGAGCAGGTCCTCGCGAAGTTCTCCATCCACCTCAAAGAGGTTTTTAGGAACATCAACGATGGCATTATCCTGAACTTCACCATAAGCGTCATCGCTTTTAATCTTAAATTCAAACTTTTCTTCCGGTTGCAGGCCTTCGAGATTTTCCTCAAATTTTGGAAGCATGTGACCTGATCCGTAAAGAAATACGAAAGGCTTTTCTTTTTCAACCTTTTCTACTACAGAACCTTCCTTGCTTTCTTCCTGCAACTGATATACCAGCGTGACTACTTTGTTGTTGTCTACTTTCATAAAACTTTTCCTTTTGAATGCCCTGAACATTGAGCATTAACTTATTCTACTTAAACTAATTACGCTGCAAAAATATAACTAATTATTGGGGTAGTCATCAAAAGAGACCATTTTTTTGTAATTTCCCTCGCAATTGGTCGTCTAATGCATAAACTAACAATATTGTGACAGAACCGGTATTACAAATAAAAGGCCTGACGAAAAGTTATGGCAAGCTAAAAGCTGTTGACAGCCTGAACCTGGAAGTAAGGCGCGGACAAGTATTTGGAATTTTGGGTCCTAATGGTAGTGGAAAAACTACCACCCTCGGAATTATTTTAGATGTGTTACATGCCGATGCCGGTGAGTTTTTCTGGTTTGGAGAAAAAGCCACTGCCGATCACCGCAAGCGCATTGGGGCAATCCTTGAGGAGCCTATCTTTTACCCTTACCTCAGTGCGGTCGACAATCTGAGAATTACAGCATCCATCAAAAAGATATCCTACGAAAAAATAGAGGAAGTGCTGGATATTGTGGATTTGCTGCACCGTAAAGATGATAAGTTCAAGACCTATTCTTATGGTATGCGCCAGCGCCTGGCTATTGCCGGGGCGCTGCTCTCCGATCCGGAGGTGCTGATTTTAGATGAGCCCACCAACGGGCTCGACCCGCAAGGCATCGCCGAAATCCGCGACCTGATAATCCAAATTGCCAATCGTGGCATTACCATCCTGCTGGCCAGCCATATGCTCGACGAAGTGCAAAAGGTGTGTACGGATGTGGCCATCCTGCAAAAGGGAAAACTGCTGGCCACAGGAAGTGTGGAAGAGGTGCTGCACGACAGCAAGACCATCGAAACGTCATCAGACAACCTGCAGCAGCTCGAATCAACGCTAAACCTGATGGATGAAATTCATTCGGTAAAGCAGGAGAACGGAAAGCTCATCGTGACGGTGGATGATGAAATGACCACTGCCACGCTCAATCAATTGCTGTTCGAAAAAGACGTGGTCCTTACCCACCTGGCCCTGCGCAAGAAATCGCTCGAGCGCTATTTTCTGGATGTCATTGCTAACCAATCTTAATCGAAAACTATGTTTCATTTGCTCAATATCGAATTTAAAAAACTGTTCAAATACAAGACTTTCTGGATTTTAACCGGGTTGTTTTTCCTGCTTACGGCTTTGGTCTTTTTCGGAATTCAGGGCTTTATCGATGAGGTGACCAGCGACACCAACCGCCGCAGTCCTATCGCCATTCCCACCATGTCGATATACAACTTTCCGGATATCTGGCATAACATCACATTTTTAGCGGGTTATCTGAAAACCATCCTGGGAATCATTTTTATTATCCTGATGACGAACGAATACCATTTCAAAACCGTGCGTCATAATATTATCAACGGCTTAAGCCGGATGGATTACCTGAAAGGGAAAACAATGCTGATGTTGACCCTTTCGTTCGTCCTGGCTGTCATTATCCTGGTAGTGGGGTTGATTCTGGGAATAAAGTCGACACCTAACCTCACCTTCGCTGTGGCCTTAGAAAAGATGCTCTTTGTTGCCGGGTATTTATTTGAAACCATTGCCTACCTCGTCTTTGTAATGTTTATCGCTATAATGCTCCGCCGTGCCGGGCTGGCCATCGGGTTGTTGTTGCTTTACACCTACATCATCGAACCCATTCTGGCTTACAAACTCCCCGATGATATCGTGCCTTACCTGCCGTTGCAGGCCATCGGCAATATTATCCAGGTGCCCAACACCCAGCTCATGCGCCTCTTTGGTGTCGAATTCAGCGAGGGAATGTCGGTGGCAGCCATCTTTATCACGCTTGGATGGACCGTAGTATTTGCACTATCCAGCATCATGCTGATGAAGAAGAAGGACTTATAAACCGTTCGACTGCCAAATCACAAAACTGTAGGCTGCAAAGCGGACAAAGCGGAAAAGCGTAAAGAGCAAAAATCGTTGAAACGGATATTTCGCTGAACCCACCAGCATACAGATAGCCGAAAAGGGCAAGGGGGTGAGGGAAGCGACTATCAGCAAAAAGAACCCATACTTGTGAAGGTACCTTTGGTATTTATCAAAATACCTCCGGCGTGCGTAGCGAAACAAGATAGTGGTGCTTAAAAACCTCCCGAAAAAATACCCGACCAGTCCGGCGCCGTAAGAGATCAGCGCCAGGAACAATACGATTTCAATGTAAACGATTAACGAACCCATCTTTAAGGCCCAAATCATAAACAGCTCCGGAGGAATGATTCCGAAGAATATCTCCGACAAGGTGTAGATAAGGTACATGAGCATCGGCTTATCGTAGAGCGGTTGCAGGTATTCGTCGAAATGCCCCTCCGGTGTAAACCTCTGAAGCAGAATAAACGCTCCCACGATGGCACCAAGCCACAGCAGTCCCTGAATCAGGTTGCGCAAAAAGAATTGATATCGTTCAGGAATTCTCATTTACTTTCGCCCATTATTGGCGTTCAAAGATAGTTATTTGTATTTCGCCATACATTAAATACCATTGATTAGTTACTAAGGAATTCCAGCCGATTTGAAAACGATTAGCTTTTCCCGTGTCATATCGTGCATGGAATATTGAATGCCGCCAAGTCCCATTCCGGAGGTGTCGCGGCCACCGAAAGGCATCCAGTCGACCCGGAAAGCGGTGTGGTCGTTGACCATCACGGCTGTGGCGTTGAGCTTGTTCCCGGCTTCCAGCGCCACATCCACATCAGAGGTAAACACCGCGGCCTGGAAATGCAGATCAAGGGCATTGGCCCGGTCAATAGCTTCATTCAGGTCGGCATAAGCATACACACAAACCACCGGACCAAACACTTCTTCCTGCGATACTTTGGCATTTTCGGGCGGGTTCAGCAGCACTGTGGGCTGGAAGCAGGTATCTGAAATACGCTGACCGCCGCACAGCAGCTCGGCGCCGCCATCCACCGCTTCCTGCACCCATTCCTCTACCCTGTCCACCTCATAAGGCGTAATCAGGGGGCCCACTTCGGTATCCTCTTCAAGCTGGTTGCCCACCTTCAGTGTGCGGGCCTGCCCCGCCATTTTTTCGGCCACCTCTCTGGCAATATCCTTCTGTACAAATACGCGCTGCACCGAAACGCAAACCTGTCCGGCATGATAAAAACCGCCTTTCACCAGCAGTGGCATCATCTTTTCAATGTCGGCATCTTTTTCCACGATAACGGGCGCCGAGCCGCCATGCTCGAGGGCGCAGCGGGTTCCGGGCGCCAGCTTCGAACGCAGCTTCCACCCTACTTCGGCCGACCCGATAAAGGAGAAGAAATTAATCCGCTTGTCGGACACCAGCTTTTCCGCCACTTTTTTATCGCAGACCACCGGCTGGCACCACCCATCAGGCAGTCCGGCTTCTTTTAAAATGCCGGCCATCTCAAGGCATGACAGCGGTGTGGAAGAGGCCGGCTTTACCAGCACCGGACAACCGGCAGCCACTGCCGTGACCACCTGGTGCACTATCAGGTTGAGCGGGTGGTTAAAAGCGCTGACCGAAAACACCACGCCAATGGGTTCGCGGGTGGTAAACCCCATGCGATTTACTGAGGCTTTGGTCATGCCCATCGGGATATGCTCCCCTTTGAGCTCGCCGATATGCGAGGCAGCCAGCTTCACACCGTTGATAGCGCGCAACACTTCAACTTTGGAATCCTGGTAAGGCTTGCCACCTTCGTGGGCTGCCGTTTTGGTTAGGTATTCTATCCTGGATTCCATGATGGAAGCGGCCTTTTCCAGGATGGCGATACGCTCATAAGGCGGAAGCCAATTTTCACGGTCGGAAAAAAGGTGATGCGCCCGCAGAAGGGATTCTTCCACCTGCTCCTCTCCCATTTCGGGCACTTCTTTAATCAGACTTAAATCGTAGGGTGATGTAACTTTTAACATATTATTCGGTTTTTAAATTTTTTTGTCATATTCTGTGCCTTCTTAGTGTTTTTGTAGTTCATATTCACCTCCGTATTTTAACCACAAAGGGCACTAAAGAATTCACAAGGGACACTATTTATTTCATTTCTTAAAATATAATCACATGATATATGATTTTCAAGCATTTTTAAGATTAAATCTTTCTTTGTGATACTTTGTGCCTTCTTGGTGTTCTTTGTGGTTCACATACATCCATCTTTTTAACCACAATGGGCACTTAAGAACTCACAAGAGACACCATACTGTAACATCTAAAATTCGCCAATCAAAAGCCCCGACACATTCCAGGCGCTAAAGTCAATTTGTACTTGATGACACAAAGATCTGGATTTATACCGCTTGTAAATCCTTATCTTGAATTTCGACGTTAAACTTGACTTTTGCATTCAAGGCTCGAAAAACTCTCATAATTGTATCAAAACGCGCATCAGTCAAATTATTCTCAATTTTTGAGATTTGAGCTTTTTTCACTCCAACCAAATGACCTAACTGCTCTTGCGTCATATTTCGCTCTTCTCTTATCTTTTTTATTGTTTGGCCAAGAATATCCAGCCGCAACTCTTCTTCAAAAACATCACGCTTTTCAGTTCCCAACTCTCCAATATGCTTATCAATCAGCTCATCCAGACTTTTCTTGCGTAATCTTTCATTTTTCATCGCTTTTTTATTTTTGTTGAAAATATTCCTTTCTGATCTCCTCTGCTTTTAAAATCTCTTTTCTCGGTGTTTTCTTTGTCTTTTTTACAAATCCATGGGTTGCAATAACGAGTGTCTCTGAATTTTGAGTTTTATCCCAGAACGCCAGTAGCCTGAAATACCTTTTGTTATATTTCGTTCGTAATTCCCATATTGATTCGTTAGGCTTCTTCAATAATTCTGAATCTCTCACTTCCTGAACCTTTCTGGCATTATAGTATATTTTTTCTCTGGTTTTCTCATCTAAAGATTCAACAAAGTCTATTGCTTCACCCAGTAACTCAATTTTAAATTTTTTGGTCATTGATCTGTATTTACAAAGATATGAGTTTCTTGTTTAGGAAACAAGTGGTTACTTAAACCTACCTATCAAAAGCCCCGACACATTCCAGGCACTAAAACTGTTTCCGGCGGGAGCGCCGGCGGGGATTACAATTTCGATGGTGTGATGCCCCGGCTCCAGATGGTCAAGGTTGATATACTCCGGATTGGTGGCTCCTCCCGGGCACCATCCCGAGCGGCTCAGGTCGGAGGAGGAAATCCCGTTCCAGAAATTCCCCGATGCCGGGTTCCACGAGCGGAAGGCACTACAATCTTCCCGCCAGGGAATAAAACTGAAAACTTCTTTGCCATCAATAAAAATCCGGTTGATTTTCTGGTTAAACTCATCGCCGCCGCCCCAGCCGCCGTGTCCGGTGGAGACATATCGCAATTGCAGTGAGCTCAAACCTTCAGGTACTTCAAAGTCGACACACAAGGTGTCGTTTCTGAACAAGCGCGGATATTGCTGTCCTGACATCTCCAGGATATTCAGGGTGTTGAACAGGCTCTCTGCAAAAAACCCAGGCATTTTTTCTTTCCGATCCTGCGATTCAGGGTGGTAGTCGAGCGACAGCGAAACGATATGCCCGCCTTTATCGTAGTTGGCGATGTATGCTCCTATCCAGACCTCCTTTCCGGCGAAAGCCCGGATTGCCGAGGTGACATCCTGCTCATACAAAACACTGTCTTTCCATTGCAACCCTTTCACGGTACGCTTGTCGTTGAAATGCCCCACACCAAAGGGCGTGAAAAATCGCAGCAGCTCTACCGGTGGGTTGTAGTCTGCTGTCTTCCTGAAACCATGATACTTCCGGCCCTCATTATCAGAAAAAGAAGGAAGCACCTCCACGCTATCGCGTAAAGCGTCTAAGAAAGAAAGTTCTCCTTGTGGATCAATCAGAAACACCGATCCGGTGCGATCATAAGCATCACCGTTCGCCTTTTCGATAAGCTTCAAAAACACGGTATGGTCAGGCATATCGGGAAGCTTCACTTTACGCAGCGCCACCGTTCCTTTCGAAAAATGGTACACGCTGTCAGTGTCCGCTGCAACGGGATTTTCTATCGGGTTTCCAAAACTCAGTCGCACATCCTTAAAAACACGGATGGTTTTCACATGATTCTGCGCCAGCCGGGCACTGTATTCTTCCCGGCTCACCTCTTCGCCCCAGTGTTCAGGCAAAGCCACCCCGCCATTCTGTTCTTCGGTCTCAACGGCCTGATAGCCGTAAGAACCATTCACCACCACCTTCATCACCGCTCCGGGCAATACCCCCAGCGAGGGATAAGGCGTGGCACGCTGAGGAACAGCAGGCGCATACCAAAAATCGATGGTATTCGAAAAAATCACCCTTTTAGCATGCTTGCAGTAATAGCCGTTCACCGTATCGGTTTTTCCGGTGTACGTAAAAAGGCTGTCGGGAGAAAGCGCTTCGCTGTAATAAATTTTGTGGTGCGGCATTTCGGCAAGGCGATAGTATTTGTTTCCCGGCAAGGAAATATATTCTTTTTCAGGAACAACGGTTTTTATCAACGAACCATAATCGCGTAAAGTTTCAGCCATCAGATGTACTTTTCCGGCAGTAACTGCCTTCACATTTCCGGATGAATCGAGGGAGGCGTTTTGCAGGGGCAAATACGAAATCCTAATTCTCTCTTGTGAAAACAAATTTCCATTAATAAGCAACAGTAAAATAAGTGAGAATGAGATGAAGAGAAACTTTAATCGCGCATCCATTTTGTAATGATTTTTAGTGAATTTGATAGGGGAACGAAGATAAATAAAAAAACTTTAGTAGCTTTATGCAATTATAAATCACTAAAACTACTTTCTATGAATTATGGAGATCTGAACCAAGCTGCCGGACAGGAGGAAAAAATCTTTTTAACCAATTATGCAATCCGTAAGCTTGATTCCTTGCGCAAATGGGCAATGTTTTTCGCTGTGCTGGGCTTTGTTTTTATCGGCATGGGAATTCTTTCAATAATTGGCTTTGCTTTCTTCGACCTTGCTGAAGCTTTTATGCCTGAGCAGATGCCCAATCAAATGCAAACTCAAATGCCAACAAAAATTTACAGCACAATGAATATCATTGTAAGCTTAATCTTTATTGCTGTTTACTTTTTCCCGGTGCTATACATGTACCGCTTTTCAGTGAGAACCAAAAAGGCCATCCTGGAAAACAGTCCTGATTCATTTGAACTGGCGATTCAGGCACTCAATTCTCATTTTCAGTTTGTGGGGGTGCTGACCATCATTTTCCTGACCATATATATATTCTTTATCGGAATAGCTGTGATTTTCGGAACTATGTTTATTTAACCCGGAACTTCACTGTTAAAACTATTCATTCAAATACACCAAAACCAGTTTTTTGTTGTCATATACTTATAACATTAGAATAACTTAAAAATGAAGAAGATTTACCAATTGATTTTAGCAACCTTTCTGTTGATAATTACTATAACATCAACAGGACAGGTAGCCTACAGCCCTGTGGTTGAATCGTTAACCCAGGAAATTACAGAAGAAAGCCTGATGGAGTTAGAAAACCCTCTCACAGGTACCGTTCCAACCATTATTGGCGGTGAAGAATACACCATTGCCACGCGCAATGCTTTTACGGAGGGCAATGAAAAAGCAGCGCAGTGGATTTACGAACGCTTTGAAGAGTTTGGGCTCGAGCCTTGGTATCATGAGTATGATGCCAACGGAACAAACGTGTTGGCAAAGATTGAGGGCAGCGAATTCCCAGATCAGCAGTATATTATTTGCGGTCACTATGACAATATGCCTTCAGGATCGCTGGCACCGGGCGCCGATGATAACGCCAGCGGAACAGTAGCGGTGCTTGAAGCTGCCCGCATCCTGGCTGACCAGGAACCAAAATACACTGTTATTTTTGCGCTTTGGGATGAAGAGGAATACGGACTGATTGGCAGCGAATACTACGCGGAAGAGGCTGCCGACAACGGAGATGATATCCTTGGGGTCATCAATCTCGACATGATTGCCTGGGAATCGGAAGGCGATTTCATGGTCTCCATCACCAACAACGAGCTTTCAAATGATTTTACGATGAATTTCGTTGACATCATAAACCTTTACGAGCCGGAAATAGAGAACAACTTCATCACTACCACTGCGAGCGACCACGCCAGCTTTTGGAACGAAGGCTATCCGGCGCTCTTGCTCATCGAGGATATGGATGACTTTAATGATTACTATCACACTACAGCAGATGATATCTCCATCCTGAATCTGCCTTATTTTGAGAAATTGTCAAGAGCTGCTTTCGCAGGATTAATCACTTTTGCTTTTGACTACTTTGTGGAGATGGAGCATGAGGCTCTGCTCTCAGGCCCTTCCACCGCCGCCCGTCAAGCGAAATTGGTTGTAGAGGATTTAGAGGAAATGGATGGCGATGATAACGAACCTCGTCTATACTACAGTGTAAACGACGAAGAGTTTGAGTATATCAATGCTTATGATTCAGATGAAGACACCTTGTTTTTCCTTATCCCCGGACAACCACTGGGCACATCGGTTGATTATTATTTTGCCGTGCAGGGCGATGATGGTGGATATGTTGCCACACTCCCTACAGGCGGAAGAGGCGTGAACCCTCCGGGAACAGAAGCTCCGGGAGAATTTTTCAGCTATATCGTGGATGAGATTTATAACGGTGAGTACTGCTCAGAAAACACTCCGCTCGATATTGTGGACAACGGCACAATGACCGACACCATCTTTATTGAAGATGAAGGTGTTATTCTGGATGTGAACGTGATGCTCGACATTACCCACACTTATGTTGGCGACCTGGTGGTTTCGCTGAAAGGGTCTAATGAAGAGGTGGCTGCTTTGACCATCGCTAATGGCG
>JAASSU010000005.1 GCA_021767705.1 Bacteroidota bacterium
GGTTACGATCTGTTGATAAATTACTTAAATAACTGCATATCAGCATATTAATGTTAACAATAAAGAACACGCCTGCAACTTGACAAATCCAATTACCCTCTCTAAGCGCGTTAATATTAACCCCTCATTTGTAACCCTTTTTGGACAGCCTCGATTATTATTCTGATTTTAGTCCATAACCCAGGGCGTTGCCGCTGGGCTGGAATGATTTGCCCTTTTCAGGGCGAAACCTGTCGCCAACTAAAAATTGTGCTCCTGTAGCCTCATTTGATTGTTATTGTTGAAGATAGTAAACGAAGGGTTCCTTACGCGCTGAAAGCGCAACTAACTCTAGCCCAAGGTAACACCTTGGGGTCGAAACACAATCACTGACGCTCGACGCCCTGGAGGGGCAGTTTAACCATCAGCTCCACAAATACTTTTCATTGTATTCAATGCCATACTCCTTTAAAAACATCAGGTATTCTTGTCTAAATGAGAATTCCTTGTGGTGTTCCTCTTGGTTGGCAATGTATCTTTTTCTCTTTTCCTGAACAGATGGACTTACTGAAAACCCTGCATACCCTCCCTGCCATGAGAAATTTCTATACGATTCATCTAACGTTTTTATCCATCTACTACTGTGTCTTTTTATATTCTCAACCAACTTTGCCAATGAGATATTCTTCGACATGATGCAAAAAGCATGCACATGATCGGCAGTCCCATTAATCAAAACAGGAATTGATTCTGAATCCTTGATGATTGAGCCCATATAGGCGTAAAGGGCACTTCTGTCCTTCTTTTGAATTTTACATGTCTCATCCTTGATATGAAAAATGAGATGAACATAAAGTTTTGATAATGATTGAGCCATAGGATTTAGTTAGTTGCCCTTGCAGGGCGATTATTATTCTGATTTTAGTCCATAACCCAGGGCGTTGCCTCTGGGCTAGAGTGATTTGTCCTTTCAGGACGAAACCTGAAACCAATTTACAACAATCTTCTTTGAGATTCTTTCAATACGCTTTATATACTTCTGTTTAATTCTCTTGAAGATAGCTAAGCCTTGCCATAGCATTATTATTCAGGCTTCTGTTCACTCATTCAGGGCGCTTCCGATAGTCATAGGCGCTAGGTTCGAATAGGTTGACCATGCAGGGCACTTGTTTGCAAGCTCATGGATATTTTTCCTGGGCGTTGTCGCTGGGCTAAAATGATTTGTCCCTTCAGAACGAACTCTGAATCTAGTTTACAATGTATTTTTCTGCCTCTTTGAAGGTCAGGTCACGGTGTTTTTCTATCCGCGCTGAAAGCGCAACTAACTCTAGCCCAAGGTAACGCCTTGGGTTTGAATAATGGTATAGGAAATTCTGGTGCCCTGAAGGGGCAGTTTATTGTTTTTAACTTTCCTTTCCTGACATTTGAATATAGGTTTGTTTGAAAGCCTCTTTATGGAAGTACGCTAAAAGCGCACTATAAGATTAGTTTGTTCCTGCGAAAATCCACCCACTTGAAAGTGGGTGCTATGCTCATGTTGCTCTTACAGGACGATACCTGCTAAATTATTTCCACGATGAAAGCGCGACTAACTCTAGCCCAAAGTAAGGCCTTGGGTTTGAAATTTCGACTCATTACCATCCCCCTACCTCATCACTATCTGGGCGGTGACGCGGCTTCTTTGGTCGAGGAGGATGTTGCGGCCGGCGGTGGCTTTTCGGATGGCCACATCGTTGTAATGCCGGAGTGTGAGGAGGTCGAGACCTTTGTTGTACCGTATCTCATAATGGCGGGCGAGCTTACCGAGCAAGGTGCCGAGGGCATCGAGGTTTTCATCGAAACATACCGACAGGGTGATGGCCGAATTCTGCATCAGGTTGGCTTTGAGCCCGTGGCTGCTGAACTGCCCGTAGAGGTAGTGCAAATGGTCTTCGGCCATAAAAGAGAAGTCTTTGGTGCGCAGCGACAGCAAGATCTGGTTCTTTTTCAGGATAAAGGAAGTGATTTCTTCATCCCAGGTCGTTTCGTTATCGATGACCGTACCCGCTGCTTTCATGTTGTTGAATGAGCGCACATATAGCGGGATATTCGCGTTTTGCAACGGCTTGATGGTTTTGGGGTGAATCACTTTGGCCCCATAAAAGGCCAGCTCTACGGCTTCGTTATAAGAGATATGCGAAAGCATGACCGTATCTTCAAAAATATTCGGATCGGCATTGAGCAGACCGGGCACATCTTTCCACACCGTCACGCTATCAGCCTTGAGGTAAGAGGCTATCAGGGCGGCAGTATAGTCGGAACCTTCGCGCCCCAGGGTGGTCGAAAACCCTTCGTCACATCCGCCAATGAATCCCTGGGTAAGGTTAAGCTTTGACCGGTCGGCCATTTCCTCCAGCAGTTTGCCTGAACGCTCATCATCCACACGGGCTTCCTGGTAATGATTATCCGTAATCAGCCACTTGCGTGCATCGAGCCATTGGTTTTCAATCCCTATCCCGGCAAGGTAAAGCGAAAGAATGGTGGAGGAAAGCAGCTCGCCGTAGGGCACAATCTGGTCGTAAGTCTTTTGGTAGTTGACAAAAGCCGACTTATCGAGCTTCGACTTTAACTCATTGAGCAGAGACTCCACCTCCGAAACAGCGGCTTTATTTTCTCCGAACAGCTCTTGTGCAGCCCGCAAATGAAACTGCCGGATGGCCTGGTATTTCGCGTGTTTCGCATCAAGCTGCCTGACGTGCGCTTCGACGAGCGACTCGAAGGCATTGGTCATTTTACCCATGGCCGAGACCACCACCATTTCGGGTTGGTAATGACGAATAATTTCAACCGTATTTTTTATAGATGTTGAATCGGCGATGGAGATCCCTCCAAACTTAAACACTCTCATAGATTTCAGGTTTGGGATGCATGAGGAGACAATAAAACGAATTGTTATAAAACAATTAAATGCCTTTGCCAATTATTGTCCAGCCTCAATATTTTATTACTTTTGCTTTCAATCAACTACAATCAAAATCAAGTTAAAACTAATCACTCACATGAAAACACTGATTGAATTCATTAACGAGAAACAACATGATTTCCCGTTTGCCACTGGTGAATTAACCCGATTATTGCATGACATTGGCATAGCCGCAAAGATAGTACATCGAGAAATAAACATGGCCGGTCTGACCGAAAATATGGGCTACCAGGGCGGAGATAATGTACAGGGCGAGCGCCAGAAAAAGCTGGATGTGTTTGCCAACCAGCATTTTATCAGGGCTTTGCAGATGGGCAGCCAGGTGTGTGCCATTGCCTCTGAAGAGAATGAAAAAATGGTGGTTTTTGATAACCCCAACTCCAAAATAGGAAAATACGTGGTGGCCATGGACCCGCTCGACGGCTCTTCGAATATTGAAGTGAATATTCCGGTAGGGACCATCTTTTCGATTTACCGCCGCAAGACCAACCAGGGCGATCCGGTGTCGGACAAAGACCTGCTGCAGCCCGGAAAAGAAATTGTGGCCGCCGGGTACATTCTTTACGGATCTTCGACGATGCTGGTTTATTCCACAGGAAACGGCGTTAATGGTTTCACTTACGATAATTCGGTAGGCTTGTTCCTGCTCTCCCATCCGGATGTTAAAATCCCTGCTAAAGGGAATATTTATTCGATTAATGAAGCCAACTATATTTATTTCCCTGAAGGGATAAAGAAATACATAAAATATTGCCAGGTCGATGATCCGTCAACGGACCGGCCTTACAAGTCGAGATATGTGGGCTCGCTGGTTTCTGACTTCCACCGCAACATGGTGGTTGGGGGCATCTACATGTATCCGGGCAACCTGAAAAACCCGGTGGGTAAGCTGCGCCTGCTTTACGAGTGCCAGCCTATCGCTTTCCTGGCAAAGCAAGCCGGAGGCAAGGCCACCGATGGATTTCACGACATCCTCAATATTGTTCCACAGTCTATTCATCAGCGTTCTTCCTTTATTGTAGGATCGGAAGAAATGGTAACCAAGGTGGAGGATTATATGGAAGAGTACTCACAGGATTTCAGGGAGACCCTCGAGCACGAAGGAGTTATTGCGCTGTAAACCAAAAAGCGGCGGCACCTGCCCTTGTCGGTTGATTCAATTATTAATACTTTTGCACAGCATTATCAGGAAGGAAAAAAGTTGAAGGCAAAAGATATCATTGAAATATACCGGCGTCACCCGAAAGTTCACCAACTCTCAGAAGCACTGCAGCAGGCCCAACCGCAAAGAATTGTGGTTGAGAACCTGTTTGGGTCGGCACGCTCATACCTGAGTGCTGCGGCATTCAAAAACGGGCAGGGCATCCATCTGATGGTTTTGCAGGACAAAGAGCAGGCAGCATACTTTTTTAACGATCTTCAGAATATTTTTGATGAAAAAGAGGAGTCGGCCGAAACGCGCCGGGTCCTCTTTTTCCCTACGTCATACAAACGCCCATACGAAGAGGAGGCTATCGATAACATCAACGTGCTTTCGCGGACGGAAGTGCTTAAACGTATTAACAGCCAGGCGCGTAAGCTGATGGTGGTGACCTACCCCGAGGCGCTGAGCGAAAAAGTGATCAGTAAGAAATTCCTTACCAAAAACACCCTGAAAGTGGAGCAGGGCGACGATCTGTCCATCGATTTTATCACCGATTTGCTGATCGAGTACGAATTTGAGCGGGTGGATTTTGTTACTGAGCCCGGACAGTTTTCTTTGCGCGGCGGGATTGTGGATGTGTTTTCTTTTGGAAATGAAAACCCTTACCGGATGGAGTTTTTCGGGGATGAAGTAGCCAGCATCCGAACCTTTAACCCTGCCGACCAGCTATCGGTAAAGAAGCTCAAAAAGCTCACCATCATCCCAAATGTCCAGGACAGCAAGTCGAGAGAAGTACGATCTTCTTTTATCAACTATCTGCCCGACAGTGCGGTGTTGTGGTTCAACAATATTCGCTTTGCAGCGGATGTGCTGGAGAAAGAATATGAAAAAGCACAAAAGGCTTTCGAAAAGCTTTCGGGTAAAATTGAGCACCTGCCCCCGTCGGAATTATTCTCGGGAGCACAGGCTTTCGTAAAAGATACGCTCAAGCATCACCTGGTGGAGTTGGATAAAAACATGTTTGACCAGCCCACGCTGACGATGCAATGGAACGCAAGGCCACAACCCTCTTTTAACAAGAATTTCGAACTGCTTATCAGCAACCTGCAAGACAATGCCACTGAAGGGATACAAAACTACATCTTTGCAGACAACCCCAAGCAGCTCAAGCGCCTCGATACTATTTTCGAGGATATGCAAGCTGATTCTGATGGGAAAATCTCCTTCAATCCGGTCAACCAATCCATCCATGAAGGATATATCGATGATGAGTTAAACATCGCCTGCTACACCGACCACCAGATTTTTGAACGCTTCCACCGCTTCCACTTGCGCGATGCTTACAAGAACAAGGAATCCATCACTTTAAAGGAACTTTACGACCTGAAGCCGGGCGATTATGTAACACACATCGACCATGGTATCGGAAAATTTGACGGCCTTGAGAAAATTGACAATAACGGCAAGACCCAGGAGGCGATCCGTCTGATTTACGCCAACAACGACCTGCTCTACGTGAGCATCCACTCGTTGCACCGCATCTCAAAATATTCGGGAAAAGATGGTACGCAACCTTCTGTTCACCGTTTAGGTTCCAACACCTGGAACAAGATCAAAAACAAAACCAAGTCGAAGGTAAAAGACATTGCCAAGGACCTGATAAACCTCTATGCCAAGCGGAAGGCCACCAAGGGCTTTGCTTTTTCTCCGGACAGCTACCTGCAGCATGAGCTGGAGGCATCTTTTATTTACGAAGACACGCCCGACCAGGTAAAAGCCACCCAGGACACCAAGGCAGACATGGAGAAGCAGCACCCGATGGATCGCCTCGTGTGTGGCGACGTGGGGTTCGGAAAGACCGAAGTGGCCATCCGGGCAGCCTTCAAAGCGGTGAACGATAGCAAGCAGGTGGCTATATTAGTGCCTACAACTATCCTGGCGCTTCAACACTACAACACCTTTAAGGAGCGCCTCAAGGATTTTCCATGCACTATCGATTATGTGAACCGCTTCAAGAGCCGTAAATCGATAAAAGAAACACTCGAAAAACTTAAGGATGGCCATGTGGATATCCTTGTCGGGACACACCGCATTATCAGTAAAGACATTGATTTCAAAGACCTTGGATTGCTTATCATTGATGAAGAGCAGAAGTTTGGCGTTTCTGCCAAGGAAAAAATCCGCCAGATGCGCGCCAACGTCGATACGCTGACCCTCACTGCCACACCTATTCCGCGGACACTGCAATTCTCCTTGATGGGTGCCCGCGACTTGTCGACCATCGACACACCGCCACCCAACCGCTATCCGATTAAGACAGAAGTGCGGCCGTTCAGCGAAGAGACTATCAGAGATGCTATTGCCTATGAGATTTCCCGTGGCGGCCAGGTGTACTTTGTGCACAACCGCGTGAAAAACATCATGGACGTGGCGGGGATGATCAAGAAATTTGCTCCGGATGTGAAGGTGGCTATTGGTCACGGACAAATGGATGGCCAGCAGCTTGAGAAAATCATGCTCGATTTTATTGAAGGTGCTTACGATGTGCTGGTGGCCACCACCATTATTGAGTCGGGACTGGATATTCCGAATGTGAATACCATAATCATCAATGATGCACATAATTACGGCCTTAGCGACCTGCACCAGCTCAGAGGCCGTGTGGGCCGTGCCAACAAAAAGGCGTTCTGCTACCTGCTGGCGCCTCCCCTCTCATCGCTGACGGGCGAAGCCAGAAAACGGCTGGAGGCAGTGGAAAAATTCTCGACCCTCGGCAGCGGGTTCCAGATAGCCATGCGCGACCTCGACATCCGCGGGGCAGGAAACATCCTTGGTGCCGAGCAGAGCGGTTTTATCTCTGATATTGGTTACGAGATGTATCAGAAGATTTTGAATGAAGCCATGCACGAGCTCAAGTCCGACGAGTTTGCCGACCTTTATGCCGATGATGAAACGATGGACACAGTTACTGACTGCCAGGTGGAAACCGACTTTGAGATTATGATTCCGGATGATTATGTAACCAATATCTCCGAAAGGTTGTCTCTTTATAAGGATCTTGATTCAGCGGAGACCGAAGAAGAGCTGGAGACTTTCAGGCAGGTGCTGCTCGACAGGTTCGGGCCGCTACCCGGAGCCACCAAACAGCTCATCAACGTTATTCGTATCCGCTGGAAAGCGAAATCGATTGGCTTTGAGAAGCTGGTACTAAAATCGGGAAAGATGATCGGGCATTTTATGTCGAACACCGAATCTAACTATTTTAAGTCGAAAGCTTTTGATGGCGTGCTTGATTTCATAAAAACTCATCATCGCTATTGCAATATGAAAGAAAACAACGGCCGCCTTCGACTGGTGGTTAATGAAATTGATTCGGTGGAAAAAGCACTGGAGACACTCAACAAAATAATAAAGAGAAATTAAAATGAGCCAGAAGCATTTGAATTACCTTTGCTGTTCAATTCCTTCGGAAAAAAATACTCAGTCAAACTGAAAAAACTTCAAACAAAAAAGTAAAGTACAGAAATATGAAAAGAATTATACTTGCTGCATCGCTTATCTTACTGATGTTTGCAGCTCAGGCACAGGAAACAGGATACTACAACAATACGGATGGCAAATCGGGGGCAGAGTTGCGCAGCGCGCTCAACGACATTATCCAGGATCATCAGGTGTTTTCTTATTTCACAGCGAAATCCGTGTTTAAGTCTTCGGATGCTGACCCGGAGAACCCGGAAAACGTGATTTTGGTTTACACCGGAAGGTCGCAGGAAAATGATGATTACGGCACCGGCGGTGATTACATCAACCGTGAACACGTATGGGCGAAGTCTCATGGCGATTTTGGCACTGAGCCTCCTGAGGGTGCTGATTTCCATAACCTGAAGCCCGCCGATGGCTCGGTGAACTCAGACCGCAGCAACAAAGATTTTGACAACGGCGGCACCGAGCATAACGAGGCAGATGGTTGCTTTTTTGACAGCGATTCATGGGAGCCACGCGACGAGGTTAAAGGCGATATTGCGAGGATTATTTTTTATATGGCCACGCGCTACGAAGGAGAAAACGGCGAGCACGACCTACAGGTGGTCGATGAAGTCAGCACCTACCCTGCTGCTGAACACGGCAAGCTGAGTACGCTCCTCGAGTGGAACATGCAGGATTTGCCAGACGCGTTTGAGCGCAACCGCAACAACGTTATCTTTAACTGGCAGCAAAACAGAAACCCGTTTATTGATAACCCGGAATTTGCGGAGCTGATTTGGAACGGCCAGGAAGCCGACGCCATCATTATTGATAACCTGACCGTTTCTGAAGATATTGACGCGGAAACTCCTGTGGATATCACCGCAGAAATCACCTCTTCGAACGGTTCTGTGTCTGAAGCAAAAATCATGTGGGGCCTGTCGTATGAGGCCTTAAATAACGAGGTGGCGATGAGCCAGAGCGGCGATAACTTTTCGGCTCAAATTCCTGCGCAAGCAGAAGAAAACTACGTTTACTACAAAGTGGTGGCTGATGATGGTTCTGTTACTGACGAATCGGTAGTTTACAGCTATTACATTCCACCAACATTTAATGGTGAACTGGTAACTATTTACGATATCCAGGGACAAACCACGCACTCCCCAATGGCCGACCAGATTGAAGATGAAGGAGGCATTGAAGACCTTAACTACGGGGAAGTTTCGACCAGTGGAGTAGTTACCGCCAATTTCGGAACGAATTATTTTATCCAGGATGGCGAAGGGGCATGGAACGGTTTGTTGGTTTACGATCCCAGCAGGAACCCACAGATCGGCGACAGCATCATCATCACAGGTATTGTAAAGGAATACTACAACGTGACTGAAATGACTGAAATCAGCACTTACTACCATATTGCCTCCGGAAAAACGCCTCCGCCTTTTACCGATATTAATACGGGAGATGCTTCGGAGCAATACGAAGGCGTTTTGGTCCGCGTAACCGAAGCAGAGTGTACGGACGCTAATTACCAGAGCAATTTCTATATGTGGACCGTAGATGATGGCTCCGGCGAACTTTACATCCACAACACGAGCACCTACGAGTTTGTCCCTACCGAAGGGGCCGATTATACCATATCCGGGCCGCTTAATTGGGACTTTGGCGAATGGAAAATTGAGCTGCGCTATGAAGATGATGTCAATGGAATTACAGACATTGAGGCTCCGGCCATCAGTGAAATTAATATTGAGGATGAAGAGACAATAGAGATATATTTTTCGGAGGATGTTGATGAGGAGTCTGCTGAAAATGAAAACAACTATGTAATGAGTGGCGAAGTAGCAGTAGAAAACGCAGTACGTCACCTGGTGTTGGAGGACAAGGTTACGCTGACCGTTTCGCCCCTCAGTCCGGGAGAATATTACACGCTGACCATCAACAACGTGGAGGACCAGTATGGCAATGCCACCGTAGACCTGGTTTATGAGTTCGGATATCAGACCAGCATTGAGGAAGTGATGGAGAAAGGCTCTTTCAAGGTGTATCCAAACCCGACATCGGCAGATATTATAACCACCTTCCATTCGAAAAAGGAAACCGCTGCGGTGATTAAAGTCATCGACTTCCGCGGACGCGAAATCAGGAACATACAAACTGATATTCAACAAGGAGCAAACACCATAGAAATAGGTCTTACTAATGCCCGTCCGGGAATTTACATGCTGATGATGGAATTCCCTGAGGGACGAACAATGAAAAAAATTATTAAAAAATAAGCTTGAAAGCGCAGGCGGAGGATTTTTTAATTCTCCGCTTGTCTTTTTTTATAATTTTGTCCCTTTAACAAAATTCAGCACTGTGAGCGACGGTTTAGTAATCATCCCCACATACAACGAAAAGGAGAATATCCATAAGGTGCTTAAACGTGTGTTTGAGTTGCCCGAGGAGTTTGATGTGCTTATCATTGATGACAACTCTCCTGACGGCACCGCATCTATCGTTAAGTCTCTTATGGACAACTACGAGAGCCGGCTGCACCTGCTTGAACGCGAAGGGAAGCTGGGGCTGGGAACAGCTTACATCAAAGGATTCCGGTGGGCATTGGAGCATAACTACGAATACATTTTTGAGATGGATGCCGATCTTTCGCACAATCCGGATGACCTGGTACGTTTATACCACACCGCCAAAGAAGGCAATGACCTGGTGATCGGCTCACGCTACGTAAAAGGCGTAAATGTGGTGAACTGGCCGATGGGACGAGTGCTGATGTCTTATTTTGCCAGCATTTATGTTAAAGTTATCCTCGGCATCAAAATCGACGACACCACCGCCGGGTTTAAATGCTACAGGAGAAAGGTACTGGAAACAATCAACTTAAGTGCCATAAAGTTTATTGGCTACGCCTTTCAGATAGAAATGAAATATACTGCCTGGAAGCTCGGCTTCAAGGTAAAGGAAATTCCCATCATCTTCACCGACCGCACCGAAGGGGTTTCTAAAATGAACCGGGGAATTTTCAGGGAAGCTGTCCTTGGCGTGATAAAACTCCGCTTCAAAAAAATAAGGCCTGCCAAGTCTGCCTGAGCCCTATTAATTCTTTCCTCAAGATAATTATGTTAATTTTGATGATTAAAACGAGGAAATCATGTCGCAAAAGATATTAATCAGGAATGTAAAGATAGTCAACGAGAACCGCATTGCAGAAGGCAGTGTGGAAGTTGACGAAGGTCGTATTGCTAAAATCAGGGAAGAGCTTTCCCCTTCCGGGGATGGATTTGACCGGGTGATAGAAGGCCACGGGGGATTTTTGCTTCCTGGAGCCATTGACGACCAGGTCCATTTCAGGGAACCGGGGCTCACTCACAAGGCCGACATCCACACCGAAAGTAAAGCCGCTGTGGCCGGAGGAATCACCTCTTTTATGGAGATGCCCAACACCAAGCCACAGGCTGTGACCCAGGATTTGCTGGAAGAGAAGTACCGCATTGCGGCTGAAAAATCGCTGGCCAACTACTCTTTCTATATGGGTGTGACCAACGACAATACCGGGGAGGTATTAAAAACCGACCCACAAAATGTTTGTGGCATCAAAATATTTATGGGTAGCAGCACCGGGAATATGCTGGTGGACAACAAACAAACCCTCGATACGCTCTTTCGCGAAAGCCCGGTGCTCATTGCCACACATTGCGAGGACGAAACCACCATCAAGCAAAACACCGAGCTGTTCAGAAATAAATATGGTGATACGCCGCACTTTTCGGTCCACCCGCTTATCAGGAGTGAAGAAGCCTGCTACAGGTCGTCGAGTCTGGCGGCAGAGCTGGCCGACAAGCACAACAGCCGCCTTCACATTCTGCATTTGAGCACCGCCAAAGAACTGGCACTGTTCCGTAACGACATCCCGTCAAGAGAAAAGCAAATCACTGCCGAGGCATGTATCCACCACTTCACTTTCGACGCTTCTCAGTACGATGAAAAACAGTGGCGCATCAAATGGAACCCGGCGGTTAAATCAGCACACGACCGTGATGCCATTTTCGAAGCCCTGCTGAATAACACCATCGATGTGATTGCCACCGACCATGCACCGCACACGCTCGAAGAAAAGCAAAACAGTTATTTCAAAGCACCTTCAGGAGGACCCATGGTTCAGCATGCCTTGCCGGTAATGATGGAGTTTTTCCGGCAAGGAAAGATTTCCGTAGAAAAAATCGTGGACAAGATGAGCCATACGCCTGCCGATATTTTCAGGATGGAAAAACGGGGATATATCCGCGAAGGCTATTGGGCTGATCTTGTGCTGGTGCATGAAAAACCTGTGACCGTTGCACCCGATAACATTCTTTATAAGTGTGGATGGTCGCCACTGGAGGGCGAAAAGCTGCATTACCGGGTAACAACCACAATGATAAACGGGCATGTTGCTTATCAGGATGGAAAATTCGATGAAAATCAAAAAGGAAAAAGACTTAAATTCAACCGATAAATCAAATACATTGAAATCAATGAAAAACATACTATTCGTTTCTGCTCTGCTGCTTAGTTTGCTTATCGGATGTGCTCCGCAAAGTATCAATGAGGTGGAGACGACTTACGAGGATGGATCTCCTAAAACCGTCAGAACCTATGTTGAAGAAGACGGAGAGAAGATTCTTCAGCACGAAAAGAGCTACTACAAGACTGGTGAACTAAAAATGGAAGGCGCTTACCAGAACAACAAACGGCATGGCAAATGGGTGAGCTACTACAAAGATGGGTCGAAATGGGCTGAGGCCACTTACGAAAACGGAAAAGAAGAAGGTATGAAAATCGTCTACTACAAAAACGGTAAGGTTTATTACCAGGGCCGGATGAACGCCGGCGAGCGCACAGGCACCTGGACGTTCTACGATGTTGAAGGAGGACGGACCACCATCAATTATGATAAGAAAAACGATTAGCGCCTTTTCTTCAGCCAGTCGATTTGCCGGCGTTCTTTTTTCGTAGGACGACCGGCACCACGATCACGCCACTCGGTGTTTAGTTCATTCATTTTCTTCAGCTTGTCATATTCCTCTTGTGGCGTCAGGTCTTCAAAACATTCGGCTGCAAGCGATGCCGAAACGCGCTGCTCAATCACTTTTTCCACCCGAATGGTCTTAATCATGGTTTTAATCCGGATGGTCACCTCATCACCGGGCGATACTTCCTTGGCAGGCTTCACCTCCGCTTCGTTGATCTGTACACGCCCTTTTTTACATGCCTCCGAAGCTTTGCTCCTGGTCTTAAAAATCCTAATCGCCCATAAGTATTTGTCAATACGTACCTGGCTCATAAATCTCTATTTTTCTCTGAAGAATACCTCTACAGGAACCCCTGTGAGCTTGTATTTTTTTCGCAGTTGATTTTCTATAAAGCGCTTGTATTCGGTTTTGATTTCCTTTGGATAATTGCAGAAAAATGCAAACGCCGGAAAAGCCGTCTTCAGCTGTGTTACATACTTGATTTTGATGTATTTGCCACGAGATGTCACGGATGGTGGCCGCTTGTCAATAATCGGCAGGATGTAATCGTTCAGCTTCTTGGTGCTAATCCGGAGGCTTTTCGACTCATAAACCTGCTGCACCGCTTCCAGCACTTTAAAAATCCGTTGCTTCGTCAGCACAGAAGTAAAGATTATCGGCACGTCCTTAAATGGCTGCAGCCTTTCCGAGATATGCTTTGTAAAATCCTTGGCGGTATGTGTATCCTTATCTACCAGATCCCACTTATTTACCACAACCACCACGCCTTTATGATTTTTATGAATCACGTGAAGGATATTCAAATCCTGTGCTTCAATACCCTGGGTTGCATCCAGCATCAGCACACATACATCGCTGTTTTCAATAGCTTTAATGGCCCGCATGGTAGAATAAAACTCGATATTCTCCCTCACTTTTGCCTTTTTCCGCAGGCCAGCAGTGTCGAGGAGCATAAAATCAAACCCGAAGGAGTTGTATCTGGTATCAATGGTATCGCGCGTGGTTCCTGCAACATCCGTAACAATATTCCGCTCATCGCCCAGCAACGCGTTTATCAGCGATGATTTCCCGGCATTTGGCCGGCCCACCACGGCTACGTGAGGGATATCGGGCGCATCTTCCACCTCTGCTTCGTCGAAATTGGTAATCAAATCATCAAGGAGATCTCCGGTGCCACTTCCGTTGATGGCAGAAATGGTGTAAAGCTCCCCCAGTCCGAGGGCATAAAACTCCTGTGCTGCCGGAATAAGGCGGTTATTATCGACCTTATTGGCCACGATGTAAGATTTCTTGTTGTAAGGCCGCAAAATATTGGCCACATCCTTATCATAGCCCGTAAGTCCGTCTTTGGCATCCACCATAAAAAGCACTACATCGGCCTCGTTGGCAGCAATGACCACCTGCTTACGTATTTCAGCTTCAAAAGCATCATCGCTGCCTTCCACAAACCCACCGGTATCAATCACAGTAAACTCCACGCCATTCCATTCCGACTTACCATAGTGACGATCGCGTGTTACACCGCTGGTCTGTTCCACGATAGCATCGCGGTATCCTACCAAACGGTTAAAAAAGGTTGATTTACCCACATTTGGGCGTCCGATTATTGCTACAATATTTCCCATTTTTTTCTAACTTACTTTGGCTGATAGCCAAAATTATCCAGCGCCTTATCATCATCACGCCAGTTTTTTCTCACTTTCACTGTTATATCCAGATAAATCTGCTTCTCAACAAATTTCTCGATTTCCTTTCTCGATTCTATTCCAAGCTTTTTTATGGCTTTCCCCTCATGACCTATGATGATTCGGCGTTGAGATTCGCGGGCCACAAAGATAAAGGCTTTTATCCGAATGATCTCTTTTTCTTCCTTGTATGTATCGATGACCACTTCCGTGGAATAAGGCACTTCTTTTTGATAAAGCAGCAGGATTTTTTCGCGAATCATCTCTGAAACAAAGAATCGCATATTTTTATTCGTCAGCTCATCTTTAGGATAATAGGGCGGGTTTTCGGGAAGCAATTCGATGATACGATTCTTCACCACATCGATGTTAAACTTGTGCAAGGCCGAAACCGGCAAAAACTGTCCATTTGGAATTCTTTCCTTCCAGTAATCAATCATCGGCTCAATCTCCGATTCCTTTTGCTTATCTATTTTATTTATCAGAACCAGCACGGGCACTTTTATCGATACCAGCCGCTGCATCACTTCTTCGTCAAAAGACTTTTGGCCTGCTTCAATCATCAGGATAAAAATATCTGCATCATCCAGAGCTTCTCTCACAAAACCCATCATCGACTCCTGCAGTTTGTAGGCCGGATCAAGTATTCCGGGAGTGTCGGAAAACACAATCTGATAGTCATCTCCATTTACAAAACCCTGTATCCGATGCCGGGTAGTTTGCGCTTTAGAGGTGATTATTGACAGCCTCTCGCCCACCAACGCATTCATCAACGTACTTTTTCCAACATTTGGGTTTCCTATAATACTCACAAATCCAGCCCTGTGCGTCATTTGTCCTGATTTTTTTTCATTTTTATTTGGATTGCAAAGAAACGCAAATTATATTTGCATCCGCATTTGAGGGGGGCAAAATTAATGAAATCCTTCAACTGTAAGCGTTCTGACAAAAATTTTAATTACATATTGCGGGGTGGTCCCGATAGCTATCGGGAGTGGCAGCTCGTCGGGCTGATATCCGCCTGAGGCGGACGATAGTTCGAATCGGATATAAAGTTTGTTCTTTAAAAAAATATAATATTGCGGGGTGGAGCAGTGGTAGCTCGTCGGGCTCATAACCCGAAGGTCGTTAGTTCGAATCTAGCCCCCGCTACTATTAAAGGCCTGTTAAACTTTGTTTTTCAGGCCTTTTGCTTATTATGAGACACAAAATAGACACAAAACGCAATTTTTAGGGGTTTTCCATACTCAGCGAGTTTGTTTCTTAAAATGTGACTGGGTGCCTTCTCTGAAATATTCCAATTTTGCACGCATAAAAAGAAGGCTAAGGGCTACGGTTGTATATTGTTTGCACTTAAAAAAGTGATGGGTACCCCTAACACTTTATTTTTCTGCCAGATACAGCGGTTTACTGTGTGGGTTGCCCCGCTTGTTCTGGGTGTTTTTATTCCTGTCTTTATCAGATAGTTTCTACTTGATATAATATAACGAAATATCAGATTGAAATTATTTTCTTTGATTATCTGTAATAATCTGTCATTTTATGCACCTGGTTGCTTAGCTCCTTTATATGCTCTGTTTTAATGCTTTGTTCTGGCTTGTTATACAGGTCTCTAATCAATTGTTTTGCCCTGGTGTAATATTCAGGCCTTGCAAAAGCTTTTGATTGTTTCAACTCCTCATCAATCATTTGCAATACATTGTTGAGGCCTATTTCTTTGATTCTCTCCGCTGCCAGGTGGTTTATTAAATCTTTCGGTTTGGCTTGCTTCAGGCCTTTTATATCGTTTCGCATATCGTTTATTTTATCAATCGTTTCAAATTCTTTTACCCAGCGGTTTATCATTTCAATGTAGAATCTATCAGAATATAAATCTTTTATTGTGATTTCTGGCTGGTTTAGCTGCCTGGTTAGCCTCTGGGTAAACCTCAATTCATAGCGCAATATATTTGAGTTCCGAAATTCAGAAGGAATATTTACACGCTTCTTTTTCAATTCTGCCAGCTTATTGTAGAAACATAGCACTCTCAGCGAGTTTGTATAATACAGGCTGCCTTTCTGTTCCAATCGAGTAAAGTATTTACTTTGCCCCAAATACTTTATATAATGCTCTGGGGGGTTGTTCAGGATGAAGTTCTGGCCAATATCTAAACGGGTGACTTTGCCCTTTGAAATATTCCAGTGTAGCAGATCAGATATTTTTTCTATTGCTCTTTCGGTCTCGCTTCTGCCTAATACTTGCATATTATCATTCAGATAAAACTTTGGTAAACTGCCTTTCAGATGGTAGCTTTTTTCTGAAACTGATACTTTATAGTTTTTCAGGCTTCCACTTATCCAGGTTTCCCCGCTTGCATTGAAATGCTCTGAAACGTTGTCCAGGTGTTTACCAAATGAGGCCAAAAGGGATAGCCCCCTGGCCTCATTTCTTTCATAAATATTTACAGTGTCATACATTGCTTATTGACAATTTTTGTAAATGAATCCAGCTTATTATTATAGGCTTTAAAGAATGCCTGAAACATTCATTCATACCTTTTCTGGTATTCATCTATACTTTCCTTGAAATAGGCTATAAACTCATCATACAAACTCATTTTTACGCCTTCAGGGATTTTCATTGTTTTTCTGTCTATATGGTGCCTTGCTCTCAAATAACGGTCAATCACTTTTTCAATGAAGTCTTCAGGCTCAATATTCCTTAGCTTCTCATCAAAATACCGTTCTCCTTCTGGGTTCTGCTCCCACTCATTATTTAAATCGCTCATATTCCAGATTTTTATAGTTATAAAATGGTTTGCTTTGCTGCCTGCATTCGCTTAAAACCTCATCATATTTGCCAGAAATCAGATTTCTAAGGTGCTGGTCTTGGTTTTGGTCTCCTTCAGGAATTATCAAAACCTCCAATTCTGAATAATCGCGTTCGATTATCATTAAAAATAAATCGTTTCTGAAAGTGTAAAATGGGTTAGCAACCTTCTTTTCCTCTCCCAGTGTCTTTTTATCAGGTAGATTGCCAAAAGCCAATTGTTTTACCCCTGGGCTATACTCATAAAATATACTTGTGATATTATACGTTTTTCCTTTTACAGATTTCTGCAATTGATATTTAGCCCTTCTTATTCTTGGCACCTTTGGATCATAGTTTGCTGGCCTTACCGTAAAAGATAACATGCCCTTTGTTTTGCCTTTTTGAGGCAGGCAAAAATCAAAACCTTTCCAGCTAATCGGATTGAAAGACAGGATGCAATCTAAACGGGTGTTTTTGGGGTTCCGCTCTATTTTGTGGCTCTGCTTTACCTCATCAGGCAAAACTATAAACTTGAAATATGCTATTGCTTTGCTATTCATTTTGCCCCCCTTTCTGAATTGGTAGTTACATACTTCAAAGCCTCTGTTTCGGTTTCTGCCTGGGTGTTTACTTTGTTTTGTTGCAGCCAGTCCAGAAGCTCCGATTTATTGAAATAGTTCATTTTGCCCCTGGGCTTGAAATGCGGAATTTCCCCGTTTGCGCAAAGCTTATACAGATAGCTCTTTGATAGCCCCGTAAATTTTGCTGCTTCATTGAAGGTTAAAACCTCCTTTTGATTTTCGGTTAACAGGCTTTCAATCCTGGTTAACCTTTCTTTAATGGATTTTTCCATTTTGAATGAATTTTAATTTTACAAAATGGAAAGGCCTTTCCTTTATTTACTATGAATTCATGGGGCTAAACTACTATCAGAAAAGAATGGAAAAAAGGTTGAAATAGTTGATTTCAACTAATGTCAACCAATTATAATGCTGGTTTTCTGCTATATATCTTTTAATGTTTCTCTTATTTCTTTTTGCAACTCTTTGCTGAGTTTTTCAGTTCTTTTCTTGCGGGTGTTTAATAAATTCTCGTTAAACGGTTCTCCTTCTTTATCAAAGAAACACGCTTTAAACCTTTGAATACTGAAATGGTTTTCCTCCGCTATTGGTTTTGGATCATCGTGACTTTGTAATTTTTCGATAAAATACAAAGGTTCTGCGGGATTTGTTGATTGCCAAATGATAGGCTTTATTTCATCAATGGGCTTTCCATCAAAAACGGCTTTGAAAATCAAATAATGAGTTTTATTTTCATCAATAAATTTCTTTGAAACCAGGTTATTGTATAGCTTTTTCAGTAAACTAAATTTAAATTTCCATTTGTAGGAATACAGATTTTTTTTGCCTTGCTTTTCAGCTATCGTGTAATTGTTAAAACTACTGTGGGGTAAATACTCCTTTACAAGCTTTTTATATGCCTCCCTTTGTACCAAATTTGAATCTAAGGACAAAATTTGTTCTAAAATCTCACTTATTAAGTCCTCATAAGAATCAATAAATTCATGTAAAATATAGGCTTGTTTATCGTTTCCCTTATACGATTCACTTTGTATTTTTTCCTGTATGCCATTAAGCAAACTTATGTTATCCAAAAGCTTTTCTAAGTAAGAAATAGACAGGTTTAACGCATAGTCAGGTTGGAAATCTAACAAATTAGTTAGCTTTACAATTACTCCATTTTGATATTGTTCTGTTATTGCAAGATGCTCTTTTAAATCTCTATCGTATAATTTATAATAGCCCTCTCTTTTTACCTCAGCAATACACTGTATATAGTTTGATATTGTTCTCATTTCTACAATTCTATTTCAGGTAGGTTATTGACTGCTTTTTTCTTTAGTTCATCAACTAAGTGAGTGTATTTCTGGGTATGCTTCAGGCTGGTATGGCCTAAAAGACTACTTACCGTTTTTATATCGGTTTGGTTTATCAGTAGGTTTGTAGCAAAAGAATGTCTTGCAGAATGCCAGGTTATATTCTTACTGATTTCCGCGTTTTGTACCCAGGCTTTTATTGTTTTCAGGCTTCCAGATAAAGAAGGCAGGGTAAAAATATTTTCCTCTGGTTTACCTTTCCCCAGCTTCAGCAAAATATTCTTAGCGTTGCTATTTAAATCAATGTAGATGATCGCATTCGATGAGGTTTTGGCAACTTTGGCCTGGGTTAGTTTTATCTGGCCTTTGTCTAAATCAATGTTTTTCCACTTCAAAGCCTTTGCATCTACATGCCTCAGGCCGGTATTGATACAGAAAAAGAAAGCCAGTCTTACATGTTCGTGCGAACATCTGGCTTTTGCCAGCTTTTCCACTTCTGCCAGTGTTAAAATATCTTTCTTAATGCCTCCCTGTCTTGTTACTTTCACCTCATCAGCGGGGTTAACATTAAATATCCTGTCTTTTGTGGCTTGCTTGCAAAGCTTCTTAAACTTGGTAAAATAATTATAGGGGGTTTCCCCGTTCAAATGGGTTTGTAAGTAGTTCCTGAAACGGATAACAAAGGCCTCATCTATTTGGTTAGATGTGATAAACTCCTCATTCGTGAAGGCTTTAAAATATTTGTGGCAGGCTATAACTAAACGTTTGTCTTTATTCTCATAGGTATCTACAAAATTCTGAAAGTAGTCCTGAAAATTTATTTTCTTTCGATAAGGGTTTGGCAGGCCTTCAATATCATTATTAAATATTTCTTCTCTCTTTGCTCTGATTGATAAGGCTAAATCTAAGTTACTTTTGTTTCTTTGCCTCTCCTCTGGGTTCTGGGGGCTTTCTTTCTGGTAAATGTTCAGGTACTCATATTTACGCTGTACTTTGGCCTTTCCCTTTGCATCTTTAACGGTTCCCAGGTAGTAATCCAAATACAAAGAAATATAGCCCTTGCTCCTTCTTTTGCCTCTCAGCTTTACTTTAAAGCCTTTGCCAGGGGTATAATTAATAGTTCCCCTTTGATTGGAATTAGTTGATTTTGCCATTGTTTTACCTTTGTGTCTCTTATCTACAAATATAGTAAATAAATGATAGTTAATAGCTTATCGAGACACAAAATAGACACAAAATTCAATAAAATAAGGGTTAAAACGGGATAATAACAGACAATCAGAAAGGGCTTGGAATCTCTGTAATTAATTGATATATTTGCAATTGTATTGCTTTTGTGTCTCTTAGCAAAACGCAATATTTGGGGGTTAATTTATAGCCCCCGCTACTATTAAAGGCCTGTTAAACTTTGTTTTTCAGGCCTTTTTTTATATCTTTATCTGATGTTTACTGTGTATGTATTATACTCCGAAAAATATGATCGCCTTTACATCGGGTTTACCTCTAACCTTGAAAACAGACTGCTTTCTCACAATTATTTATCCATAAAAGGGCATCATCTCTTGCCAACATTAAACTCTGATTCTTAAAATACCCTAATTTTGCAAAAAATGTGCACTATGAATTTCATCAATAATATCAAACCAGTCGATCAACAGGGAATTAATAAAAGACTTGTAAGTATTTTTGAAACCGATAACTTTCCAAAAAACAATCAATCACTTCTGAAAGAAATCGTGTCCTTCATTGACCTTACTACCCTTAACGGGGATGACACACAGGAGAAGGTCGTTGCATTGTGCAACAAAGCCATCGAAACGGAAGATCTGGAGCAAGGCATTCCTAAAGTGGCCGCCATTTGTGTATATCCTAACTTTTCGAAGCTTGTATCCGAAAAGCTAAAGAAAACAAACATAAAAACAGCAGTGGTTGCCACCGGATTTCCTTCGGGGCAGACTTTCAGAGAGGTTAAGCTTTTGGAAGTTAAAAAGGCTGTTGAAGAGGGTGCTGAAGAGATTGACATGGTAATCTCAAGAGGGGTATTCCTTGAAAAGAATTACCAGGAAGTATTTAATGAGATAAAAGAAGTAAAAAAGGCCTGTGGAGAAGCACATTTGAAAGTTATTCTTGAAACCGGAGAATTGGAAAACCTCAACCAGGTAAAAATCGCCTCGCATATCGCTATGGAAGCTGGAGCTGATTTTATAAAAACCTCAACCGGAAAAATCAAGCCGGCAGCTACTACAGATGCCTTCCTGGTGATGACAGATGCGATTAAAGAGTTTTATAAACGCACCGGAAAGAAAATCGGTATAAAACCTGCCGGCGGAATATCGGATACAGAAACCGCCCTTAAGTATTATGCCATCGTGAAAGAAAACCTGGGCCAGGGATGGCTCAACAACAAACTATTCAGAATAGGTGCCAGCAGCCTGCTCAATAAATTATTGCAATCCATAAAGAAATAATCTAATTTTGATATCTAATTATGTATTTTGTTGAATTTATTGAATGAATATTTATGAAGAAGGTAATAATCATTGGGCTTCTGGCCCTCCTGTCGCTTTCCGTATCATCACAAACCATTCTTGAGGAGGCTGTTAATTTCAGTGTCAAAGATGTTGAGGGCAACACCATTGAGCTGTTTGAAATTCTTGATGATGGAAACATCGCGGTAATTGACTTTTACCGTACCGATTGTGGATATTGTAATATCTATGCCCCAAATTTCCAGGAAGCATTTGAGGCTTTTGGTTGCAACACCAGCAATGTGTTTTTTTACACCATCGATCAGGGCCACACCAACACTGAGGTAATCGCCTTCGAAAGCCAGCACGGACTGGGAATGCAGTGTGCCAGCGGTCTTGAAGGCAATGGTGATGAAGCTTTTGAATTGTACAACATTCTCTCAACACCGACCATGATTGTTATTAAACCAGACCGTGAGATCAGTACGCAATACATGTGGCCCCCTGAAACAGACACCATTATCAATCATGTGGAAGCGGCAGGAGGCATTCAGGCACCCTGCGCCACAAGCAATGATAACGGAATTAAAGAGCAAGCCTTATCGGTTTTCCCTAATCCGGCCACCTCATTTTTAACATAGAAGGAGTTGGGGCAAATGGAACAGTCAAAGTATACGACCATACCGGAAGAAAGGTGCTGGAAACCCAAAAATCACAATATATTACAGTAAGCAGCCTGCAAGGTGGCATATATTTTGTAACTTTCAGCTCGGATGGGATGACCAGAAAAAAAACCAGGTTAATCATAAAATAAAACCTTAAGAACATGAAACGATTTTCTTTTTTATTTGGAATGTTAATGATTTTGGCCTTGCCTCTTTTGAACAGTTGCGAAGAGGTGGAAGGTGATGAGGAGGTAACGGATCCTCGTGAAGCTTTTGTTGGCGAATGGAATTGTGACGAAGAACTGGCCAAACGCGATAATTATCGTGTAAACATTCAGCTCGACAGCGACAACAGCAGCCAGGTTCTTTTATATAACTTTGGACTTATGGGTTCGAGCGAAGCTGCCGAAGGAATTGTGGGGGGCGATGATATAGAGGTACCCTTACAAAACATGGCCAATGGATGGTCGGCCGACGGCAACGGAACCATGGTAGATGCCAACACCATCGAGTGGACTTACACGCTCACCGACGGTGCTGATCGTTACGACTACATTGCCGTTTACACTTTAGTAAACAAGTAAAAACTAAACCCCCGGACTGACAGTTCGGGGGCTTAAATTCATTTTGACGAAATTCTTAATCAATTAGTTTATTTCATCCTTCACATCCATCCTCAAATCAATTTTCTTCTTTTCAGTATCCTTTTCCTTCTCTTCTTTCGTTTCCACCCTTTTTTCCTTTTGCTCCTGCTCACGCTCACGCTCCATTTTGTTGAGTTCGGTAATTACCTGTTCATAAATCTCGTCCATCTCTCCAAGATTTTGCTGGTAATAATACATGCTGGTATCGAAGGTTTTCTTGTTGATTTCATGTTTTTCAAAAACTTTCTGGTAATACGCATCCGTAAGCCCTTCAACATTCTTTCCTTTACCCCGTATCCGAGTGAGAACAGCCTCGGCTAAGTGAACATCGACAAGCACATCCACCATTTTGTTCTTATCCAACACCTTGTTTGGCTTTTCTGAATCACCTCCCGAGCAGGAGGCTATTGTCAAGGTCGTGAAAAAGCTAAGAAATATCAGGAATTTATAAACAAGCTGGTTCATTGCAGTTTTTATAGCCATTAGTTACCTACCTCCGATAAGAATTTAATCCGCATCAACCTGATCTCTTCCTCAGAAAACTCATCCTCGCCCAGCTCTTTTAACGCATCCTCTATTTCATCCGACTCTGCTTCCATAAAGTATTCATAGATTTCCTCTTCATGATCTTCATCAATATACTCAGAAACATAATAGTCAATATCCAGTTTCGTTCCGGAGGATACAATCGACTCAATCTCGCCGAGCAGTTCGGTAACCGACATGTTTTTAGCAAACGCGATATCCTGTAGCGATACTTTTTTATCAATATTGGTAATGATATAAACCTTTAAGCCAGATTTATTTACTACCGACTTAACCACCATATCATGCGGGCGTATGATATCATTTTCTTCCACATAGTTTTTTATCAGCTTCACGAAAGGCCCGCCGTATTTTTCAGCTTTGCCTTTTCCGACGCCCGTAATATGGGTCAACTCTTCCACTTTAACAGGATACTGAATCGCCATGTCTTCGAGCGAAGGATCCTGGAAAATGACAAAGGGCGGAAGCTCCTCATTTTGGCTGATTTCCCTTCTCAGATCCTTGAGCATTTTGAAGAGGGTTTTATCCACGGTGCTGGTACGGTTACCACCTTCGGCTTCCTCCATTTCGCGGTTTTGCGCCTCGTAATCGTGATTCTTGACCAACTTTAATGAATATGGTTCTTCGATGAACTTATATCCTTTTTCAGCGACTTTCAGTATTCCATAGTTTTCCACATCTTTAGTCAGGAATCCTTCAAGAATCGACTGCCTGATTACTGCATTCCAAAGCTTTTCGTCTTCATACTCGCCTATGCCATAACAATCAAGCCTGTCATGCTTCATTGCCTTCACATCCGCATGATCGCTGCCTACAATGACCCGGGCAATGTGGTCGGCCTTAAAAAGCTGTTTGGTTTCAATGATACACTTGAGCACCTTCAGCACATGATCCTTACCTTCAAATTTTTCCTTCGGATAAAGACAGTTATCGCAGGCTCCGCAATTATCTTTGGTGTATTCCTCTCCAAAATAATGCAGGAGTTGCCTGTGGCGGCATGTAGATGACTCGGCATAAGAAACCGTTTCGAGCAGGAGCTGCCGGGCAATTTCCTGTTCGGCCACAGGCTTTCCTTTCAGGAATTTATCAAGCTTTTGAATATCGTTGTAAGAATAAAATACAATACAGTTCCCTTCACCGCCGTCGCGTCCGGCACGGCCGGTTTCCTGGTAATACCCTTCAATACTTTTAGGGATATCGTGGTGAATCACAAAGCGAATGTCAGGTTTATCAATCCCCATTCCGAAAGCAATAGTGGCCACAATCACATCCACATCCTCCATCAGGAATTTATCCTGATTACCCTTCCTTGTAGCAGCATCAAGCCCGGCATGATACGGTGCCGCTTTAATTCCGTTGATTTGTAATGTTTCGGCCAACTCTTCCACTTTTTTGCGGCTCAGGCAATACACAATCCCCGATTTTCCGGGTTTGGTCTTAATAAAACGGATAATATCTTTCACCACATTTTTTGTCTTCGGTCGCACCTCATAATAAAGATTTGGGCGATCGAAAGAAGACTTGAAAACACTCCCCTCAAGGATTTCAAGGTTCTTCATAATGTCTTGCTGAACTTTAACGGTAGCCGTGGCGGTGAGTGCAATGATAGGGCTGTCTTGCCCGATGGAATTGATGATGGGGCGAATGTTGCGGTACTCAGGCCTGAAATCGTGCCCCCATTCTGAGATGCAGTGTGCCTCATCTACGGCATAAAAAGAAATGGGGATTTTCTTTAAAAACTCCACATTGTCTTCTTTGGTCAGCGACTCGGGAGCCACATACAGCAGCTTAGTGGTGCCGTCTAACAAGTCTGTTTTGACCCTTTTCACTTCCGATTTGGTTAATGATGAATTCAGCACATGCGCAATTCCATCATCCGAACCAAAATTTCTAAGGGCATCCACCTGGTTTTTCATCAACGCAATGAGAGGAGAAATAACAATGGCAGTGCCTTCACTTATAAGTGCAGGCAACTGGTAACACATCGATTTTCCACCACCGGTGGGCATAATCACAAAAGTGTGCTTGTTATCAAGTACATTTTTTATGATTTCCTCCTGATTTCCCTTAAAACTTTCGAAGCCAAAAATCTCCTTAAGGAGACCATGCAAAGAATAGTCCTTCTTAACTTCTACCATGTCAACAAAAAATTTGCTCCAATCAACTTCCTTATCGAACTATGAGCATTTAACTTATGAATATTTCCCTCGCAGATTTATAACAAAAATAACTAAAATAAAGCTTACCGCCCAAAATATTTCAATCGTTTTCGATCTGCTTATCTGATTCCTAAGTTACTCTAATTTTTGAACATGAAAAAACACTTTTTCATTTTTTTTGTGTTTTTAACATTTAACAGGATTCAACGCTCCGTTTAAGAATTCCTATATTTGCAAAAAAACACGCCGTGAAGGAGTTCGATATAAAAGCTTCAGCTATAAACACCATCGTAAAGGAAGCCAAGGCTATTTCGAGGTTAAAAGATTTTGTTGATGATGATTTTGAGCAAGCTGTGGAGGCAATTTACCAGTCGGAAGGCCGTGTGATTGTTACGGGTATAGGAAAAAGTGCGAATGTAGCCTCCAAGATTGTGGCTACCCTGAACTCTACCGGAACGGCTGCCGTTTTCATGCATGCCGCAGATGCCGTGCATGGCGACCTTGGAATTGTTAGAAAGGACGACGTGGTTATTTGTCTCTCAAACAGTGGCAATACGGCAGAAATAAAAGTGCTGGTGCCTTTTGTTAAGCTTGGAAAAAACCCGCTGATTGCATTTGTGGGCAACAAAGATTCTTTTTTGGCGCAGCAGGCCGATTTCATCGTTAACACTTCCATTGAACAGGAAGCCTGCCCCAACAACCTCGCTCCCACCTCATCCACCACAGCACAGATGGTGATGGGCGATGCTTTGGCTGTGGCTCTTCTTGAATACAGAGGCTTTACTGCGGCTGACTTTGCGCGCTATCATCCGGCCGGAACGCTTGGGAAGAAGCTCTACCTGAGAGTATCTGATATTTATCCCAACAATGAAGTCCCGAAAGTGCAGTCTGAAGACGGGATCAGGCGGGTAATCATTGAAATTTCATCTAAGCGACTGGGTGCTACTGCTGTATTAAATGAAAACGAAGAACTGTTGGGAGTTATCACTGACGGTGACCTCCGACGGATGATGGAGGAAAAAGAAGATGTAGGAGACCTGAAAGCTGAAGACATTATGACGGTTAACCCAATGACTGTTGATTCGGATATGCTGGTAAGCGATGCCTTAAATATTATGAGGGCCAACAATATTACCCAGCTTCTGGTAGTTAACAATAAAACCTACAAAGGCGTCATTCATTTGCATGATATTTTAAAGGAGGGAATTTTATAAAATGATATTAAAAACTGAGCACCTGGTAAAAAAATACCGCAACCGCAAGGTGGTAAACGATGTTTCGATTAGTGTGGAACAAGGCGAGATTGTTGGCTTGCTGGGGCCCAACGGAGCAGGCAAAACCACTTCCTTCTACATGATTGTGGGTTTGATCAAACCCTTTAGCGGCCATATTTACCTTAACGATGTGGACATCACGGAAGAGCCCATGTATAAGCGTGCCCAGAATGGTATCGGGTACCTTGCCCAGGAAGCCTCAGTTTTCAGGCAACTCAGCGTGGAAGACAACCTGAAAGCAGTCCTTGAATTCACCGGCCTGGGTAAAAAAGAGCAAAACGAACGGGCGGAGAGCCTGTTGGATGAATTTGGCCTGACTGAATTGCGGAAAAGCAAAGGAATCACACTTTCGGGAGGTGAGCGCCGGCGTACCGAGATTGCCAGGGCCCTAGCGGTAGACCCTAAATTTATCCTCCTTGACGAACCTTTTGCAGGTGTCGATCCCATTGCCGTGGAAGATATCCAGCAAATTGTTAAAAAACTGAAAGACCGTAATATCGGGGTGATTATTACCGACCATAACGTACACGAAACCCTGCGTATTACCGACCGATCGTACCTGCTCTTCGAAGGAAGCGTGATGAAAGCCGGAAGTCCCAGGGAGCTGGCTGAAGATGAGCATGTAAGAAATGTTTATCTTGGAAAGAACTTTGAGTTACGTTAATTTTAAATCACTTTATCAACCCTGTCTTTGAGTGTCATCGTTGCCACCACCTGCTGATACATATCGATAAGAATACTTGAGGCTGCCGGTTTATTGATTGAGGAGAGGAATTCAGCAGCCTCGAGTATTTTTTTCTCATTCACCGGCTTTTGCTTCCGTCGATAGCGCAAATACATTTTCATTCCCTCTTCCACTCCATTTTTCAGGGCATAATCGACAATTTCCTGTGTTGGTGTAATTTTCAAATCTCTGTCCAGAATACGTTCAATACGTTTAATCATCACGTTGTTGACGTTGGCATTGGTGTGATTCAGTACAATGATGGTGTTTTTGTCCTCGATATATCGCATGAGGTTGGTGCGGAATCCTTCCCATAATCCGGTATGGTAAACCACTTTCTTTCCGTCAACAGTTTTGAGCCTGAAGCCATAACCATAAGGATAATCCCATCGCTTTCTGATTTTTAAGGGTGTGAAAGCACGCTTTTTGGTCGAATCAGAAATCAGTTGTTCGGTGTAGAGTGCCTGGTCCCACTTGAACAAATCCGCGGCTGTAGAGTAAACACCCTTGTCGCCAACCACTCCGTCGTGCACGGTTTCCTTAATAGGATAATAGCGGCGCCACCTTCGGTAATAACCTCTTAACTTTTCAGGATACTCGCGTTTGAGAGCGTTGCTGTAGACAAAACTGTTGTACATACCCAGCGGATCAAAAATAAACTCTTTCACAAAATCCGGATAAGGCATGCCGGAGACCACCTCCACTAAATAGGCCAGCACAGCGTAACCCGTATTCGAGTAATCATATCGGTATCCGGGCCTGAAATAAAGGTTGGTTTCGTGCTTATTCATCAAATGAATAATGTCGTCATTATAAGCCGGTTTGCCTTCCTCCCATTTATGCTCGAGCAGCCACATGTAGTTAGGCATGCCTGCCGTATGATGCAAAAGTTGCTCAACAGTGACCCTGGGGTAAGGAAATTCAGGTATAATCTGCGACACGGTATCGCCATAATTCAGCAATCCTTTCTCTATAAGCATTAAAACAGACACAGCCGTAAACTGCTTACTGACCGATGCCAGTTGAAAAGGCATGTCCTTGGTAACAGGATTCTTTTCTACGAAGTCAGAATATCCAAACTGCTCATGATAAACAGGCATACCATGATAGGCAACAAATACACTACCATTAAAACGGAAACGGGATTCGTATATATTCATCAGTGAATCAACGCTTTCGCTGACAGAGCCGGTAAAAACCGCCGAAAGCTGCTGATACTCTTCCATTGTAAGAGATTCGGCTTTTACCTGGTAATCGCTATTGCCCACGCTGCCGTTACTTTCGCGTGTGCGGTTGGTACACGAAAAAACCTGTAAAACAATAATTATGATGATAAATCTCGCTATCCTCTCCATTTTCTCCAAAACTGTACTTTCTTTCCTATTTCAAAACAAACTTACCACAACGGCCAAAGCCAAATATAAAACGATACATAAAGGAATAGCTGCCACTCCGAGCAAAAGTATCAACAATAAACTTAACAATAAAAATATGTACCGGACGCTATTCGTTTTGAAAGAGAAGCCGTTGAATTTCAGCGAAAACAACCTTAACGGGATAACCATTAAAATGCTGAAAACAACAACCAACCCACTAAGGATGTATGCGTTACCTGTGGATTCCGTCAACCAACCACTAAGACCAGAAGCATCCTGATAAAGAGCCCAATTCAACGCTAACCCTGCAAAGAAAATAGCATTGCCCGGCACCGGAAGCCCTGAAAAAGAAGTTTCCTGCGAATCATCAACATTGAATTTCGCCAGTCGCAGTGCTGCAAAAACAGGCATCAGAATAACAAGGTACTCCAAAATATTTACCTGCCCGGCCATCATACTTTCATCAGACTGCCTGATGATCATCCAAACAATAATGGAGGGTGCCACGCCAAACGAAACCAAATCGGCCAGTGAATCAAGCTCCTTACCCACCTCGGAATAAGCTTTAAGCAAACGTGCTGCAAAGCCATCAAGGAAATCCATTATTGCCGCCATAAAAACAGCGTAGGCCGCCATCTCTATCTGCCCCTTCACTGCCAACAAAACAGCCAAGGTGCCAAAAACAAGATTTAAGGAAGTGATTGTGTTAGGAATGTATTTTACCATACTATTTATTCTGCCTTTCGAGTCAGCAAAAATACATAAAATACATGCGCTGGTAAGAAAAGCGATAAACAGATCAGTGAATTATCCAGTCATACTGATTTGCTCCAACCTCTCAGTGTTAAGTATTTCAAAATTTTTACCCTTTACAGCAATTAGTTGCTCAGATGTAAAATCTTTTAGAATCCTTATCACACTCTCCGTTGATAACCCCGTTAATTCGGCGAGGTCACCTCTGGTAAACGAAAGTTCAAACGATTGGCTTTTAAAGATACGCTGCGACAAACACAGGAGGATATCAGCCACCCTGCCATGCGACTGTTTGTGCGTGAGACAATAAAACCGCCCGTAAATCTGGGCCGTATTTTCATTCAGGATATTTATAACTTGTGATGCAAATTCGGCATTAGAACGTATCAGAGATTTAAAAAACCCTATATCAATAAGCTTGACCTTTGAATCGATATAAGCCGTCGATGAATACAAAAAAGTGTTGTTCCCATCATAAATAGATGGCAATCCAATTAAATGTTCAGATGGTATTATTTTCAGAATTAAATCTTTGGGCTTCCCCTCAAGATAAACTTTTACAAGACCCTCTTCCAGGTATATTACATGCGAGGCATAAGAACCCTGCTTTGTAATGTTCTCACCTTTCTTATAGGTAATACTAATCTGATTGGAAAATAACTTCTTCCTCTCTGCTTCACTTAATAAGTCAAAACAAGTAGTGTGCTGATTTTCAATTATGCAGCTTGGCGCTCTTGTGTTAAACATTTCCTTTCTCCTCTTTATGTAAGGTAACAAATATATAAAAGGATCTGCATATAAACTGATCCAAATCAGTTTTTTTTTGATTAAAATCAGTTTTTATCCCGTTTTACTTTAAGTTTCAAACTAAGAGTCAAAAAGAAGTAGACTCTACATTTGTTAGCGTAAAAACAGTAGGAATAATAAACTACAATTTAATTATAAATACTAAAAATAAGAGTTATGAATAAGTTTATGAAATTCGCTTTAATCTTTATCCTTGTGCCATTTGTAATGGTAAGCTGTAAAGATGATAACAACGACAATCCTACAGATGAGGGCTCAAAATTTGAAACATTGAAGACCTACCTGCAGGATAACAACATGGATTTGACCAACATGCTTGATGGGTGGATTACCACTGCCACAGATGTACATGACAATTTGGGCAATTATTATGTGATGGACATCCGTTCGGAAGAAGATTATAACGCCGGCCACATTGAAGGGGCTGTTCATTCTTCTTTAGGGACTATTGTTCAGGATGCCGCAGCAGCTGATAACCCTATCATAGTTGCCTGCTATACCGGACAAACTGCAGCACATGCTGTGGTGGCCCTTCGCTTAAGCGGATATGCTGACGCGAAAGTGCTTAAATTTGGGATGAGCTCCTGGCACAGCGATTTTGCAGGGCCCTGGAACAGTAATATTGGCGATGTAGCCGACGGGCATAACAATTGGAGCACAACCGAGACTCCATCCGTTGAAACCTATGACTACCCATCTCTTACAACTGACTTCACCGATGGCGCTGCTATTCTCGAAGAACGCATTGAGGTACTCACATCAGGTTTTAATGGTGTTGCTAATACTGAGGTACTTGCAAACCCTGATAGTTATTACATCAATAACTTCTGGGATCAGGAAACATGGGATCATTATGGTCACATTGTTGGAGCCAAGCGTATATATCCATTAAGCCTTGATAATATCAATAACTATGATGCTTCTAAAACAGTAGTTACCTATTGTTATACCGGCCAGACTTCTTCAATGATTACGGCCTACCTGAAAGTGTTAGGCTACGATGCGCTCAGCCTTAAGTTTGGTGCCAATGGTATGATTCATTCTACTATGGAAAGCCACAAATGGAGCCCGGATGCTCCTGCAGGTTTCGACTATGTAACCGAATAACAAATCATTTATATTCATGAAAGCCGGACAAAGCCCGGCTTTCTTTTCCTTAACCTGCTTTTAAAAAACCATTTCTGTAAAAATTTATCAATAAGACTACAGGAGTGATTCACAATCAAAAGACACAAAAAATGAAAAATATATTATTACTGGCAATTGCAATTCTTGTTGTTCCGGTTTCGCTCTATGCACAAGGCTGCATGGGAGGCGGAGATGAAGGAGGTTCTAATGTAAAGGGATACATTCAGCCTCAGTTTGATTATAATTTTAATGGTGAAGATGCCAGCGGAGCCAGCCTCAACACAAACACATTTAAGTTTAACAGGGCCCGAATTGGGGTTGTAGGAGAAATCCCTTACGATTTCAGCTACTATGTTTTCATCGAAACAAGCCCATTCAAAACCGGGGATCCATATTTGCTTGATGCCTTTATTACTTATAAACGCTGGGCTCCATACGCAAGTATTTCGATGGGTTCGTTTAAAGCCCCCATCAGTTTAGAGCTGAACACTGCGTGCCATAAGCTGCACACTATCAACCGTTCAAGAGTAGTAAGTGAACTCACTGCTCCTGATCGTGAGATTGGTGCTATGGCGGTTGGAAGCACAGCAGACCTTGAGCTGTTTGGCCTCAAGCATAAGGACATAATCAGTTACAGCTTTGCTGTTCTGAACGGAACAGGACTCGGCGTAGAAGACAATAACACAGCCAAAGATTTTGCCGGCCGGCTTGTGCTGTCACCTACCGACTTTTTGAGTGTGGGCGGAAGCTTCCGCATGGGAAAACAACCCGCCCAAATCGATGGTGCCAAAGAAGATGAGCGCAACCGTTACGGTGCTGAACTTCAGATCGAAAAAGGTAATTTCCTTATGCAGGCCGAATATCTGTATGGCGAAGACATTGGCTCTTACACTGTAGGTGGTGGTTGCGGGGGCACTCCCGAGCTTGTTCAAGGATCGGTAGAGAGAGACGGTTGGTTTGCACAGGCTATGTATATGACTTCATGGCGCCTGCAACCCGTTTACAAGATCGAATTCTTTGATCAGGATAAATCTGTTGATGACAACGCCCAGATGACCCAGACGTTTGGTATCAATTATTTTTTCAATGATTGGACCCGTTTGCAAATAAACTATTTGTATAAAGCTGAAGAATCTGCATATGCTGACAATTCAGGAAATGTTGTCGGTGAAATCGATAACGACTGTCTTCAAGTGCAGCTTCAGGTAGTATTTTAATTAAAAAAGGAGTATCAAATGAAAAAAGTAAAAAAGATAATCTCAACATTTATTCTTACTGCTATCCTGGCGGGCACAATCATGGCTCAGGATGTGACAGTAGAAGCAAGCGATTTTAAAAACGCATCGAAAAATGCTATTGTAGTGGATGCTTATACCGCTTCAAATTATGCTAGGATGCACATTCAGGATGCCATCAATATTCCTCACAAAGAACTTTACAAAGAAGGGGAAATTGAAGGGTTGTTAAAAGATCCGGCAACTTTAGCAAAATACTTTGGTGAAAAAGGGCTTACCAATGATGCCAAAATCATTATTTACGATGATGGTTCACAGAAGTATAACAGCCGTGTTTACTGGACGCTCAAATACATGGGGGCAAATAACGTACACCTGCTTCACAAAGATATGGACGACTGGCGCAAGGCACGAATCCGTCTTACACGAAGACCTGCCAGTTTAAAAGCAGCTACTTTTACTGCTGATGTGCAAGCCGGCATGATGGCGGATATGGCTGAAGCCATTGCTGCCAGCAACGGCAATGGTATTCTCGTTGATGCCCGCACAGCAGGAGAATTTGCAGGAAAGGAAAAAGACAGCAAAGGCCATATCAAAAATGCCGTAAACATTAACTACGAGTTGTTTTTGGATGAAAGTGGCGCTTATAAATCAAAAGATGAAATTATGCAGGTAGCTTCATCAAAAGGCCTCTCACCCGAGAAGAAAATTATTGCGTATTGCACAAGTAGTATCAGAGCATCTGTAATTTACATTGCATTAGCAGAAATCGCCGGTTTCGAAAACGTAAAAGTATACGATGGTGCATACAATGAAATAGTGGCTAAAAAGCCTGAAATGATTGTAAAATAATCTCATAGTGGTTTTTATAATATCTTTAAGAGACCAGGTCAGCAGGCCTGGTCTTTTTCTGTGCTATAGCTCCGGCCATTTAAAGCTAACCTTCTGAAAAAAATCTTCATTAAATTCTGAACCCTTGTCTGTAACCTCACCCTAAAAATCATTGACGGCAAAGACCTATAGCAATCCCTGCTATCCTAATCCGAGGTCCTCTTTAAGTCTCCAAATCCAGCCGAAGTGATAGCTTGTTGTTCATCAATGAGTCCAGTTTAAAAACTTTTCAAAGTGCTGATTTTTATCATTTTTACCCCTAACCCGCCTCAGGCGGGGGATTGCTAAAAATCAGCACTTTGAAAAAAGTCCCCTTTAAGGGGATTTAGGGGTCTTTAGGGTTTTTAGACTGGACTCATCAATCAAAAGAGCCTGCTTAGCGCCTGTCCATACAGAAAAGAAAAAATGAAAGGAAGACCTGAAATAAAAAAACCGGCTGATGCAAGAACATCAACCGGTCTGAATCAATAAAAAAACATCTCTTTAACATCCGCCAACTTCCTCGTGGCTTCCTCCACTCATTTTATCCAACTGAGCTTCGTAGAGGGTTGGGTTTTGGTTTTCCCATTCCATCCATCCGCCGGGTAAAAACCTGACATTGGTATAACCAAGCTTCCGAAGTTTATCGGCGGCCAAAACAGATCGATTTCCTTTTTTGCAGTAGACAACAATTTCATCGTCTTTTTTCGGTGTGTAAAGGAAATTGCTCTCCCAGAATTCGTCGCTGTCCATTTTGAAGATAAGCACACCATTCGGAATATTTACCGCTGACGGGATATATGCAGGGTAATATTCCATGGGCTCACGCACATCAACCAGGTAGAATTCATCGTAACGCTCAATCTTAGCTTTAAGCGTATCCATCGTAATAGGCTTTACATTCTGGCGGGCTTTTGCTACCCACTCATCAGAGGATTTATACACCTCTTTTTCGGTTTCGCAAGCAGTAAAAGAAAATGCTGCTGCCACCACCATCAATACTGCTACAATTATTACTTTTTTCATCTCTTATTTTGTTTTATGATTTAACGTTTACAAGTCTTCTTTTATCTTCTTCAAGCTCTTTTTCAATCTCTTTAAGTTCCTCTTCATCAATCTCTTCCCATCCGGTAATCATTGCCTTCAAGTTTGATGTGGCCGTTTTTCCGGTTGTTATCAGGTAAAGATGTACGATGAGGAAAGCCAGGAAAAGGAATGCACCAAGCGTGTGCAGAACAGCTAATAGTTCGAGCGAACCAATCTTCAGCACGAAAAAGCTGTTTTGATACAGGAAATATAAAATTCCGGTAATCATAACCAACGGCATCATCACCAGCTTCAGCAGCAGATAAACAACCCCCTGAACCGGGTTGAACTTCTTGTGCAGCGTTTTTTGAACAGGGTGGTTTGATCCAATAAAAATCCCTCTGAGGTAAAACTCCACCTGCTTACCGAAATTCTTGGTTTTGGGTAAATATTGCTTCCACTCGCCAGTGACCATGTCCCAGAAAATGGTGAAAATAATCAACACAATAAACGCAATGGCCGAGATATCATGTATTTGCATAGCCTCTTTATATCCGAAAAGGTTGTACATGTTGTGAATTTCAAAACCCGTCAAAAGGAGGAGAATGATTAATCCGGACTGTGTCCAGTGCCAAAAACGCTCATAACCCTTATATAAATATACTTTTTTCATTGTTTACGATTTTTTTGATTTATAGAAAATTCTTGTCAATGCATGACCGAAAACACCCAGGAGTGAAAGGATAACTATTGCATATCCGAAATATTCAACGCTGGCATTGCGGTCGCGCCCCGGCAGATAAAACCCGTTAAGGTTGGCTAACCGGCCCTCTTCGCTGTCGGTATGGCAATCTTTGCACGAAAGTGCCTTTTCAGCCGGCGAAACCTGGTGGTTAAGCAACCAGTACATCTCTGTTTCAATGAAACCCCATTCACCACTGTATTCCATACCAATATACTCCATTCCTTTTTTAGCTGCTGCGTCCCAGTTATAGTCTTTCCAGTATGCACCGTTGCCTTCTACCTCATCCCACAGTTTGGGCTGGATTAAAGTATTGTAAACCTTATCATACGGCTGTTTGCCGCGGTGAACTTTTACCGGCCATATCTTTCCATCATCAGGACCACCATGGAGTGTATTAATCTGAACCGGAGCGTTATTGGGATCGATAGTGTCTGTTACCATTGTGCGGCTGGCCTTTCCGTTGAACCAGCAATATTCCGGTTTTACATTGGAACGGTAAACGAATGTCCCTTTGTGAGAGTAATATTTGTGACCACCATAGGCGTCGGGTTCTATCAGGCGCTCGCCATCAGGCCCCAGCCTCCCGGTCGTGGACCAGTCCCAATACATCTTGGTGGGGTTCGCTTTTGCGTAAATAGGTATATGACAAGTCTGGCAGGCAATTTTTTCCTGGTGATTATTCAACACATTTTCCTTGTGAGGCTTTTCGGTATGACATTGAACACATCCAATACGATCAATATTTTTGGAAGACAAGCTGTAAGCCTGGCCAGGAATATTATGGTTTTCTGTTTTATGACACTCAATGCAGTCCATATTTTCACCTTCGGTGGTCATATGCACATCCACTTCACGAGAGCAGTCATTCATGGCTTTGTCCAGATCGCCGTGCTTCACGTTGTTTCCGCCACCACCCCAATAGTGGCAAACCCCGCAGTTTCTTCTTAATGGCGGCCCTACATTCTGCGCCACATAGCTCAAGTCGACCGTCTCTTTAGGATATCCTGCAGCACCTTTAGCCTTCTCATAAGTTCCGGTTTGGTCATGGCATACCAGGCAGTCAATATTATTCGGATCGGTAAAATCATACGTCTTATCTTCCCATCCATATCCGGCGTGGCAACGCGTACAGGTCTTTTCACTACCGGCTATACCTATACAAAAGTTGTTTATCGCGTTGCGCTTGCCAAATTCAAAATCGCCTCTCTCTTCATTGTGTTGCTTACGCGACCACTGAAAGTGAGAGGATTCAAGGATTTCCTTATGACGTCCATTATGGCAGGTAAGGCAAGTGGCCGTTAATTTGTGTGGGTCCTCAAAATCCTGTTGCAAAACTTCAAACTGCGAGTGATCTACAATTTTTTTATCTGTGCGATTCTCTTTCATCACATAGTTCTGAAGCTTCATAGGCTTCTCCGCCTGCTCCTTGCCGTCCTCCTTCTGCTGACCACTCAACAACGAAGGAATCAGAAGTCCGGCTATCATGATGAGGCTTATTTTTTCAATAAAATTTCTCATGTTAGTATTGGTTAAAATGTTTTGTTTTTCCAATAACAAAAGTATTTCAAAACCTAAGTGGATTGTTGTCAGGAACATTGGCATTCGGCTTATAATAACCTGATCTACATCAATGTTTTTTATGCCGCCGATCGATTGATACAAAAACCACAATCCTATTGAATATAATTTGAAATAGATATAAATAGTTGTATATTTGAATCTGAAACTAAAAACGAATCTCATGGAAAAAAAATGCGAATACGGATCAATTGGCTACATCGTAAAAAAAGAAAGCCTTTCCACTTACCAATCAGAAATAGCTTTAAAACAGCTCGTTCTTGAAGATATGCACCCTTATCCCGGCTACTATGAATTCTTCAATATCCCACGAAATGAAATAGAATTGGTTCCCAGAAACCTGTTTGCGGTGTTGAGTAGCTTTAAGCATATCTGCGAGGATGACATTATCCGGATAACTCAACATGTTAAGCAACGGGTACCGGATCTGGAATTTGACGCGGTGCTGGGACACATCACCCTGTTCAATCAGATCAAGACTGTCATCAGGATAAAAACAGCAGACTTGTCGCGTGTGGGCGAAATTCTGGAAGCCTATGAAGCTGAGGGTGTAAGCTTCGATAAGCATCGGGAAATAAAGGAGTTTAAAACCATCATCCGCATTCGTAAGTTTTTGGAAATGGAAGAGATGGAAACGGATATCTACAAAGATCTGGAACAGGAAAATGCTTACTATATCAAGCTTCCGCAAGAAGTGCCCTGGGACCAGTTTGAGGAAATCACCAAAGTCATCAAAACCAATTTTGAATACAAATCTTTTGATGCGGCAGTGGGGCTTATCTACATCAAGCAGGGCATTGTTGACTTGCTGAGAATATTTGATATAGATGCGGATATTGAAAAACTCAGAATACTGAAAGACCGCTATGAGCGGGAAATAGCCCAGTTTGAACCGCAGTATTAACAATCTGTTTCTTTCATGATTGAACAAAGCACTCGTTTGAGTGCTTTTTTTGTGGAACCTACAAAAGCAATGAACCGTGACTAAAGACCAGTTTAAGCAACTCACACTTATCGAACAAGCTCAGTATGCGCTTGAGCATGGTGATGAGATTCTTGAACGCATATATATTTATTATGCCATCAAGCTCTATTCGGTCAATGATTTTTTCGTAGAATTGTGGTATCATCAAACAGGAAACCACATCGGGA
>JAASSU010000360.1 GCA_021767705.1 Bacteroidota bacterium
GCGGCTGCATTAATTATCGGTCTGCTGGCCGGTAGCTATCCGGCGTTTTATCTGTCATCGTTCAACCCATCAAAAGTGCTCAAAGGAACAATTTCCGGAAAAGCCGGCGGAAGTGGCAGACTCAGAAAACTACTGGTAGTTGTTCAGTTTTGGATTGCCATAATGATGATTATCGGGACATTGATTATTTCAGATCAGTTAAGCTTTCTCCGAAGCAAAGATTTGGGATTCCAAAAGGAGAATATGATTGTTATGGAGCTGCAGGACTCTACGTTCCGCAGTCGGGGAGAGTCTTTCAAAAAGGAATTGATGAACCATCCGGATATTATTAGCGCGACGACCTCAACCGGTGTGCCCGGACAAAACGGCTGGATACAGGTGGTGCGTGTGGAAAAAGAGTCGGAAATGATTGATGATGCTATGATTATTTGTGTTCCTGATTATGACTACCTCGACACTTATGAAATTGAGATGGTCAAAGGCCGCTTTTTTGAGAAGGAGATGGGCACCGACCTGCAGGAAGCAGTGTTGGTAAATGAAACTGCTGTGAAACAATATGGATGGGAAGAACCTATCGGGAAAAAGATCCATTGGGGATTTAATCCAAACGGAGAGGGCGGACGCGTGCTGAAAGTTATTGGCGTTTACGAGGATTATCATTTCAGGTCATTGCACAACAAAGTGCAACCCATGATGATGTTTATGCATGAGGGCATCGATAAAGGGTTGTTAACCGTCAAGACCTCAGGAAACAACAATCAAAAAACCCTCAGCGATATCGAGGCTATGTGGCACGATTTTGGGGCCAAGCGGCCTTTCGACTATCAGTTTCTTGAGCAATCGCTCAACGAAATGTATGAGGGAGAGCAAAAAACCGGCGTCATCTTTCACATTGCAACAGTAATCACTTTAATGATTGCATTAATCGGGTTACTGGGTCTGTCATCCTTTATTGCCGAACAAAAGACCAAAGAAATCGGCATACGCAAGGTGGTGGGGGCGTCGGTTTCCAGTATCCTCATGTTGCTTTACAGAGAGTTTATCGCATTAATTTTGATAGGATTTGCCCTGGCTGTGCCGCTCACCTGGTGGGGCCTCGACAACTGGCTGCAAAACAACTTTGTCTATGCCATAGAAATGCCCTGGATAGCTTTTGTCACCGCCGGAATAGCTTCAGTAATTGTCGGTCTCCTGGCCATCAGTTACCACACCATCAAAGCCGCTAACGGCAACATGGTGGAGGCGGTGAAGTGGGAGTAGGGGGATAAAATAATACAGCTATTCGAAGCGTTATTGTAGTAATTCTGCAAAAAGCTCTATTTTGCAGGATTATTACATTGTGAACTATAAATCCATTATCCTTACAAATTCTTACCTTTGCACCGCTGAATAACAGAAGGTAAAAATCAATCATGATGGAAAAGAAACAACCTAAAAGATATACGGTAACAGCAGCTTTGCCTTATGCCAACGGACCTTTGCATATCGGTCATTTGGCAGGGGTTTATGTGCCCGCTGATATTTACGCCAGGTATTTGAGACTGAAAGGAAAGGATGTGGCGTTTATTTGTGGCTCTGATGAGCATGGCGTTCCAATTACTTTGAAGGCGAAAAAGGAAGGGGTCACTCCACAGCAAATCGTTGACCGTTATCACGAAATTAACAAAACCGCTTTCCGGGAGCTGGGGATTTCTTTCGATGTTTATTCCCGCACTTCCAACCAAATCCATCATGAAACGGCTTCCGGGTTTTTTGAGAAGCTTTACACTGAGAATAAATTCATCGAGAAGGAAGAGGAAAATTATTACGATGAGGAGCAAAAACAGTTTCTTGCCGACCGCTACATCACCGGTACTTGCCCGCATTGTAATTATGACAAGGCTTATGGCGATCAGTGCGAGAGCTGCGGAACCTCGCTGAGTCCGAGAGAATTGATAAACCCGGTATCGGTTATCAGTGGTAACAATCCTAAGCTGCGAAAAACCAAGCATTGGTATTTGCCTTTGGATCAATATGAAGATTGGCTCACAAAATGGATTCTTGAAGGCCATAAGGATGACTGGAAAAGCAATGTTTATGGCCAGGTAAAGTCCTGGATTGACACCGGCCTTAAGCCGCGTGCTGTTACCCGCGACCTTGACTGGGGTGTGAAAGTTCCTGTTGAAGGTGCCGGGGCTGAAGGGAAAGTGCTTTATGTTTGGTTTGATGCACCAATCGGATATATTTCGGCAACCAAAGAATGGGCCGAAGAAAAGAACATTGATTGGGAGCCGTACTGGAAAGATGAAGAAACCCAGCTCGTGCATTTCATCGGGAAAGACAACATCGTTTTCCACTGCATTATCTTCCCGGCCATGCTCAAGGCTGAGGGCAGCTATATCCTCCCGGAAAATGTTCCGGCCAACGAGTTTCTGAATCTTGAGAATGATAAAATATCCACCTCCCGCAACTGGGCAGTGTGGTTGCATGAATATCTTCAGGAACTTCCTGAAAAGCAGGATGCGTTGCGTTATGTATTAACCGCCAACGCTCCTGAAGCCAAAGACAACGATTTCACCTGGAAGGATTACCAGGCACGCAACAACAATGAGTTGCTGGCGATTCTGGGTAATTTCATAAACCGTTCGATGGTGCTCACAAAAAAATACTACGACGGGAAAATGCCGGAAGCTGGCGGGTGGACCGAAGAAGATCAACAGATTGTGGATCAGGTAAAAGGTTTTCCGCAGCGCATTGCCAGTAAAATAGAGGCCTACCGCTTCCGCGAAGCGCTCAATGAGATGATGGCACTGGCAAGGCTGGGGAACAAATATCTTACGGATAACGAACCCTGGAAGCTGCAAAAAACCAACCCGGAAAGGGTGAAAACCATCATGAATCTTTCATTGCAGATTTGCGCCAACCTTAGCACACTTATTGAGCCATTTATCCCTTTCACGGCCGAAAAGCTGCAGCGTATGCTGAATATTGAAAAAATGGATTGGGATAACACAGGCAGGGTGGATATCATTGCTGCCGGGCATCAGTTTAACAAACCGGAGTTGTTGTTTGAGAAGGTAGAAGATGAAGTGGTTGAGGTCCAGAAA
>JAASSU010000361.1 GCA_021767705.1 Bacteroidota bacterium
TAATCAGCCACCTTCGCAAGCTCTTCCAGCTCATTTGCGTGCTGTAATTGATCCTCTTGCCTCTGGAGAAGTTGGTTAACAAAACCGACCAGCGTTTTTTCACTTTCCCTGGAAAAGGCATCCGGGTGGTTCGAAAGCCACTCATTGATATGAACCGTGTCTTTCCAGAACTTCAGGTTTTCGCGCAGCACCTCCTGCAAAAGTTCAAAGCTAAGCTTCTGAAGTTCTTGATGAGCATAAAGAACAGAGAGCTCTTTTTTAAAACGGGCAGTGCTTTGAATGTAGGCCATTTCATGATCCTTGATTCCCTTTTTCAGGATTTCGAGGCTCTTCATCACCTGCTCTTCAGCCCCATCATCGAGGGCTTTCCTGCCAAATTCTAGCAAGGTGCGTATTGTGGTTTTCACATGAGGAGGCTTTAGCTCATCTGAGAGCAAATCATGAAAAAGGTCCAGCACAATCGAAAAAGCTTTATCCGGATTATCAAGGGCCTTATAAAACCAGTAATCTGTAATTAAAATCTTACGGAGCTCCTCGGTAACAAACTTTTTGTTTGATAGCGGGTGATGAAACTCGGTGATGCACTCCTGCGCCCGCTTGTTGAGTCCGTAATACTTTTTAGACAAAGCAATAAAGTCTTGATGATGATCAGGAATATGAATGTCTTTATATCTGGTTTCGGCAAGGTTCGCCTGCAGCGCCTGCGATTTAAATTCTTTATCCATGATGTGTCAGTTTTGGGAATCCATCCAAATATATGAATTTGTAGAATGGCCTACAAACATTAGAATAATTAACACGTTGATAAGAATACACAAGACGCAAACGTTTGCGGATTATTAATTGATAATTAAGGGATTATTCCTTTACGGAGATAGACATCTGTATTATCTTTGTATCGGATTTTTGAGAACGAAAGAATCTCTTTAACATTAAAAATACAAGATTATGACAAAGATTAAAGTTGCGATTAATGGTTTTGGAAGAATTGGAAGAATGGTTTTTAGAATTGCCCAGGAAAAGGACAATATGCAGATTGTGGGCATCAACGACCTGACAGACACCAAAACACTTGCACACCTTCTGAAATATGACTCCACACAAGGGAAATTCAACGGAAAAGTAGAATACAACGATAACGCTCTAATCATCAACGGCGAGGAAATTAAAGTAAGCGCCGAAACTCAGCCCATTAACATTCAGTGGGGCGAAACTCCTGACGTTGTGGTTGAAGCAACCGGAATTTTCAGAGAAAAGGAAAGTGCCAAGGGCGGTTATGGCGACCACCTGAAGAATGGCGCCAAGAAGGTTATCCTTACTGTTCCTGCCAAAGACAAGATTGACAACATGATTGTATTGGGCGTGAACGACGACGACCTGAAAGAATCAGACCAAACAGTGTCTAATGCTTCTTGTACTACCAACTGCCTGGCACCTGTTGCCAAAGTGCTGAACGACCGTTTTGGTATTGAGAAAGGTTTTATGACTACCATCCACTCTTACACTAACGACCAGCGTATCCTCGACGCTCCTCACTCTGACCTGCGTCGTGCACGTTCTGCTGCGGTTTCTCAAATTCCTACCACTACTGGCGCTGCCAAAGCCGTAGGTAAAGTGATTCCTGAACTGAACGGTAAAATGGACGGTATGGCTGTTCGCGTTCCTACTCCAACAGGTTCACTGGTTGACTTTGTTGCCAATCTGAAGACTGAAGCAACAAAAGAAGAAATCAATGCAGCCATGAAAGAAGCTGCTGAAGGACCAATGAAAGGCATCCTTGAGTATTGCGAAGACGAGATTGTATCTGTGGATGTAATCGGAAACCCACACTCTTCAATCTTCGACTCTCACAGCACAATGGCTGACGGAAAAATGGTTAAAGTCCTGTCATGGTACGACAACGAGTGGGGTTACTCTTTCCGCGTTGTTGACCTGATTGAAAAGCTATAGATTATCTCACATATTTTTTAAAAGGCTGCTTTGGTTTCAAGGCAGCCTTTTTTTATGGGCATCACGAGCAAATAACCACCAGGCACATTAATATTTCTCAACCAAATCTTTAAAAACTAATTTTCTCATTCATTTGTTTTAGTGATGTACGCTGATAGCTTTTAACTATATTTGTTGCCACCATTATTTTTTTTGGAGGAAATAGATGTATAAGGTTGATGTAGAACAAGAGAAAAAAGAAATTTTAAAACGTTACCGGGCGCTGCTAAACGCCTGGCAACCGCATCATCTTACGGAAGAAAAGCAAAAAAACATCCGTAAAGCCTTTAACCTGGCCCTGGAAGCACACAAAGATATGCGCCGCAAGTCGGGCGAGCCCTACATTTATCATCCGGTGGAGGTAGCCACCATTTGCGTGAAAGAAATGGGTCTGGGTGAAACCACGATTATTTGTGCGCTGATGCACGATGTGGTGGAGGATACGGACTACACGCTCGACGACATCCGGAATATGTTTGGCGAGAAGGTAGCTGACATTATCGACGGGCTCACTAAAATTGATGTTTTTCTCGATAATTCGGAAGACCGCTCCAAGCAGGCCGAAAATTTTAAAAAGATACTGCTTTCGATGTCGAAAGATATCAGGGTGATTCTTATAAAGCTGGCCGACCGCCTGCACAATATGCGCACCCTTGGCTCAATGCCACACGAAAAGCAGTTGAAAATCGCCTCCGAAACGCTCTACTTCTACGCCCCTTTTGCCCATCGCCTCGGGCTTTACAAACTCAAAAACGACCTTGAAGACCTCTCCTTAAAATATACCGAACCTGAAGTATATGAGTCTATCTCGCGCCAGATAGAACAATCGCGGCAGGATCGCGAGGATTTTATCGAATCGTTTATATATCCGATAAAGAAATCCCTTTCTGAGATGGGCCTGAAATACCGGATCGTCACCCGCCTGAAATCAATCAACTCCATCTGGGAAAAGATGAAGACCAAGAAAATCAGTTTTGATGAGGTGTATGACCTGTTTGCCGTCAGGGTGATTCTGGATGTTCCGAGGGACATGGAAAAGATTGAGTGCTGGAAAGTATATTCGATCATCACCAAGTATTACATTCCGAAAAACGA